>NZ_JBNQTI010000152.1:0-23768 GCF_050325825.1 Kitasatospora sp. LaBMicrA B282 | reverse complement strand
GGCCTCGGCCGGCCGTTCGGGCGCGGGCGACGGCACCGCGCGGGCGGGGCGCTGCACCGGGACCTCCGGGCCGGCCGCCGGCTCGGTGGGCCGCGGCGGCACCGCCGGGCCGGACAGGTAGACCCCGTCCTCGTCCCCGGCCGATTCCGGCACCGCGCCCAGCACCCGCCACGGGCCCTCCACGCGCCACCACTCGCCGCCGGACAGCCCCCCGGTCAGCCCCTCGCCCGGCCGCTCCCCGGCCTGTCCACCCGCCATCGCCCGCCACCCTGTTCCGCACGTCAGGCCCCGCCGCCGCTGACGCTACCGACTGCCGGCCACGCGCGCGAGGGGCTACCCGCCCTATGCCCCGGCCCGAGCCGTGCCACCCCCGCCCGACGCCGGCCCGACGCCGGCCCGACGTCCGCCCGACGGCCACCTGCCCTTGCCCGACGTCCGGCCGACGTCCACCCGCCTTTGCCCGACGTCCGGCCGACGTCCACCCGCCTTTGCCCGGCGTCCACCTGCCTTTGCCCGACCCCAGCCCGACACCCGCCCGCCCGGGCACCCCCGTGACCTGCGGCCCCGGGATCTCCACGGACAGCACACCCCGCACACCCGGTGCGCCGACTACGCTGGGTCGGATGACCACCGAGCCGACCGGAGCGTCCAGCCGAGCCCGCACGCTGGCCGACGAGCTCCGCGCCAGCAGCGACCCCACCCTCGCCACCCTGCTGCGGCTGCGCCCCGATCTGCTCAACCCGGTGCCCAGCGACCTCACCCAGCTCACCGCCCGGCTCTCCAGCCGGGCCTCGGCGCTGCGCGCGCTGGAGCGGCTGGACCGTTTCACCCTGCAGACCGCCGAGGCGCTGGCCGCCCTGCCCGACGGCAGCCCGACCACCGCCCTGCGCGACCTGCTGGCCGGCCCGGCCCGGGTCAAGCCGCACCCGGCGGCCACCCCGGTGGACCGGCCCGCGGTACTCGCCGCCCTGCCCGGCGCCCTGACCGCGCTACGCGAGCGGGCGCTGCTCTGGGGCCCGGAGAACGCGCCGCACCTGGTGATCGCGGTGCGCGAGGCGCTGGCCCCCAGCGCGACCGCGCCCGGCAACACCGGCCTCGGCCCGACACTGGCCGAGGCCACCTTCGGCATGTCGCCGGCCCGGCTGCAGCAGCTGCTGGCCGGCGCCGCGCTGCCCGGCACCCCCGACCCGGTCACCGCGGTGGCCGCCCTGACCGAACTGCTGGCCGACCGCAAGCGCTGCGCGGCGCTGCTCGGCGAGGCGCCCGAGACCGCCCTCGGGGTGCTGGACCGGCTGGTCTGGGGCCCGCCCACCGGCACCGTGCCGGACGCCGCCCGCCCGGTCACCGCCGACACGGCGCGCAGCCCGATCGAGTGGCTGCTGGCCCGCGGCCTGCTGCTGCCCTCCGGCGCCGGCACCGTGGTGCTGCCCCGCGAGCTCGCCCTGCACCTGCGCGGCGGCCGCAGCCACCGGGTGGTGGAGCCCGCCGCGCCCGAGCTGCGGCCGACCGCCGAGCGCGATCCACAGGCTGTGGACAGTGCGGCCGCCGGGCAGGCACACACCGCGGTGCGCACCGTGGAGGAGTTGCTGGAGCTGTGGGGCGTGCAGCCGCCGCCGGTGCTGCGGGCCGGCGGCCTCGGGGTGCGCGACCTCAAGCGGACCGCGGTGGCGCTGGAGGGCGACGAGGCGCAGGCCGCGTTCTGGCTGGAGCTGGCCTACGGCGCCGGTCTGCTCGCCCCGGACGGCGAGGCCGGCGAGCTGTGGGCGCCGACCCCGGCCTACGACCAGTGGCTGCTGCTGCCGACCGCCGAACGGTGGACCGTGCTGGCCCGGGCCTGGCTGCCCGCCACCCGGACCGCCGGGCTGGTCGGCACGGTGGACGGCAAGGGCAAGCCGCGCGCCGCGCTCGGCCCCGAGCTGGACCGGGTGCTCGCCCCGGTCACCCGGCGGGCGGCGCTCAGCCTGCTGGCCGAGCTGCCGGCCGGCGCGGTGGCCGACGCCGCCGCCCTGCTCCCGGTGCTGCGCTGGCACCGCCCGCTGCGCGGCGGCGCCACCGGCCCCGACGGCCGCGAGCTGCGCGACCAGCTGGCCGACTGGTCACTGGCCGAGGCCGAGCTGCTCGGGGTCACCGGGCGCGGCGCGCTCGGCGCCCCGGGCCGGGCCCTGCTGGCCGGCGAGGACCCGACCCCGGTGCTCGACCCACTGCTGCCGCAGCCGCTGGACCACGTGATCCTGCAGCCCGACCTGACCGCGATCGCCCCCGGCCCGCTGCTCACCCCGCTCGCCCAGGCGCTGGCGCTGTGCGCCGAGATCGAGTCCAAGGGCGGCGCCACCGTCTACCGCTTCACCGCCGAGTCGGTGCGCCGGGCGCTGGACGCCGGGCGCACCGCCGCCGAGCTGCACGCCTTCCTGGAGCAGCACTCGCGCACCGCGGTGCCGCAGCCGCTCAGCTACCTGATCGACGACGTCGCCCGCCGGCACGGCGTGCTGCGGGTCGGCGCCGCCTCGGCGTACCTGCGCTGCGACGACCCGGCGCTGCTCGCCGAGGTGATCGCCGACCGGCGCGCCGCCGAACTGCGGCTGCGGCTGCTGGCCCCCACCGTGCTGGCCGCCCAGGCCGGCCCCGAGCAGGTGCTGACGGTGCTGCGCTCGATGGGCTACGCGCCGGCCGCCGAGTCGGCCGACGGCGACCTGGTGGTGAGCCGCCCGGACCGGCACCGCACCCCGCCGCGCACCGCCCCGGTACCGGTCGCCGAGGGGCCCACCGCCCCGGACGAGGTGCTGCTGGGCGCCGCGGTCAAGGCGATCCGGGCCGGCGACCGGGCGGCCACCGCGCACCGCCGGGAGACCGTGCCCGGCCCGGCCGCCGCACCCGCCGACGCCCGCGCGCTGCCGCGCACCGCCGCCGCCGACACGCTCGCCGCGCTGCAGACCGCGGTGCTGCTCGGCGAGCGGATGTGGATCGGCTACATCAACGCCGAGGGGCTGGCCTCGCAGCGGGTGATCGACCCGGTGAAGGTGGAGGGCGGCTACGTGACCGCCTTCGACCACCACGCGGAGAAGCTCAACACCTTCGCGCTGCACCGGATCACCGGCGTCGCCGAACTGGAGGAGGACTAGGGCCTTTCTTATGGATCTTGTCGGATCAGCGCGCGGCGGTGGGCGCCCGGCTGGGCGTGCCGGCGGATCGTCCTCGTACTGGGTCGTACTTGGATGGTCCGCCGGTGCGGCCAGGCGGGATGCCCGGCGTCGCGCGCCCGGCAAGATCCGTAAGAGAGGCCCTAGCGCGGGCCGGGGGCGCCGAGGGGGTGACTAGGCTGCCCGGTATGGACCCTCAGGAGCTCGCGCCGGGCATCAGCTACGCCGTCACCGACCGCCACGGCGGGGTGAGCGCGGCGCCCTACGACTCGCGCAACCTGGGCGGCGCGACCGCCGACGACTACCAGGGCGTGCTCCGCAACCGCGAACTGACGGCACGTCAGTTCGGCCTGGCGCCCGACCGGGTGGTCTGGATGCGCCAGGTGCACAGCGCCACCGTGCAGCGGGTCGCCGGGCCCTGGGGCCCCGACGCGCCCGAGCTGGACGCCGTCTGGACCACCGAGGAGGGCCTGGCGCTGGCCGCCCTGGGCGCCGACTGCGCCCCGGTGCTACTGGCCGACCCGGCGGCCCGGATGGTGGGCGCGGCGCACTCGGGCCGGGTCGGCACGCTGACCGGCGTGGTGCCCAACCTGGTGGCGGCGATGGCCGCGGCCGGGGCCGAGCCCGCCCGGATGACCGCGCTGGTCGGCCCGATGGCCTGCGGCCGCTGCTACGAGGTGCCCGAGCAGATGCGCGCGGAGTCCGCCGCCGTACTGCCCGAGGTGCACGCCACCACCCGGCAGGGCACCCCCGCGCTCGACCTGCGCGCCGGCATCGCCGCCCAGCTCGCCCGCGCCGGCGTCACCACCGTCCGCCACGACGACCGCTGCACCATCGAGGACCGCGACCTCTTCTCGCACCGCCGCGACGCGCCCACCGGCCGCTTCGCGGCGTACGTCTGGCTGACCCCGCGGGCCTGAGGCCGGGCGGGCCGACCCGCTACATCCGCGTCGGCGCCGCGATGCCCAGCAGCTCGAGCCCGGTGGCCAGCGTCTCGGCGGTCAGCCGGCAGAGCGCCAGCCGGTGCGGCTCCAGGGTCCCGGCGACCTCCCGGAGCACCGCCTCGAAACCGTCCAGCCGCAGGATCAGCGCCCGCTCCGCCGGGTGCAGCGGCTGGGCACCCGCCCACCCCGGAGCACCCCGTTTTCCGGGCGCCCCCGCGGATCGGGAGCCCGGCCCCGGAAGTGCGCCGGATGAGCGACACTGGAGAGCTGCGCCTGACCCGATGGAGGACTTCGCACTGTGAACAACGGGCCACTGATCGTCCAGAGTGACAAGACTCTCCTGCTGGAAATCGACCACCCGCAGGCCGCCGACTGCCGTCGTGCCATCGCGCCGTTCGCCGAGCTGGAGCGGGCGCCGGAGCACGTGCACACCTACCGGGTCACCCCGCTGGGGCTGTGGAACGCGCGGGCCGCCGGGCACGACGCCGAGCAGGTGGTGGACGCCCTGGTGAAGTACTCGCGCTACCCGGTGCCGCACGCGCTGCTGGTGGACGTCGCCGACACCATGGCGCGGTACGGGCGGTTGCAGCTGCTCAAGCACCCGGTGCACGGGCTGGTGCTCACCACCACCGACCGGCCGGTGCTGGAGGAGGTGCTGAAGTCCAAGAAGATCACGCCGCTGGTGGGGGCCCGGCTCGAGCCGGACACCGTGGTGGTGCACCCCTCGGAGCGCGGGCAGATCAAGCAGGTGCTGCTCAAGCTGGGCTGGCCGGCCGAGGACCTGGCCGGGTACGTGGACGGCGAGGCGCACCCGATCCACCTGGAGCAGGACGGCTGGCACCTGCGGCCCTACCAGCAGCAGGCGGTCGAGGGCTTCTGGCACGGCGGCAGCGGCGTGGTGGTGCTGCCGTGCGGCGCGGGCAAGACCCTGGTCGGCGCGGCCGCGATGGCCGAGGCCAAGTCGACCACGCTGATCCTGGTCACCAACACCGTCTCGGCCCGCCAGTGGAAGCACGAGCTGGTCAAGCGCACCTCGCTGACCGAGGACGAGATCGGTGAGTACAGCGGCACGAAGAAGGAGATCCGCCCGGTCACCATCGCCACCTACCAGGTGATGACGACCAAGCGGAAGGGCGTCTACGCCCACCTGGAGCTGTTCGACGCTCGCAACTGGGGGCTGGTGGTCTACGACGAGGTGCACCTGCTGCCCGCGCCGGTCTTCAAGTTCACCGCCGACCTGCAGGCCCGGCGCCGGCTCGGCCTGACCGCGACCCTGGTGCGCGAGGACGGCCGCGAGGGCGACGTCTTCTCGCTGATCGGCCCCAAGCGCTTCGACGCCCCGTGGAAGGAGATCGAGGCGCAGGGCTACATCGCGCCGGCCGACTGCTGCGAGGTCCGGGTCACGCTGACCGACTCGGAGCGGCTGACCTACGCCACCGCCGAGCCGGAGGAGCGCTACCGCTACTGCTCGACCACGGCGACCAAGCAGCGGGTGGTGGAGGCCCTGGTCAAGAAGCACCAGGGCGACCAGACCCTGATCATCGGGCAGTACATCGACCAGCTGGACGAGCTCGGCGCCGCGCTGGACGCGCCGGTGATCAAGGGCGAGACCAGCAACGCCCAGCGCGAGAAGCTGTTCGACGCGTTCCGGACCAAGGAGATCAGCGTGCTGGTGGTCTCCAAGGTGGCGAACTTCTCCATCGACCTGCCGGAGGCGACGGTCGCCATCCAGGTCTCCGGGACCTTCGGGTCCCGCCAGGAGGAGGCCCAGCGGCTGGGCCGGGTGCTGCGCCCGAAGGCGGACGGGCACGCGGCGCACTTCTACTCGGTGGTGGCCCGCGACACGGTGGACCAGGACTTCGCGGCGCACCGCCAGCGCTTCCTGGCGGAGCAGGGGTACGCCTACCGGATCATCGACGCGGACGACGTGCTGTAGCGGCCACCGACGACGGAGGACGCGCTCACAAGGATCAGCAGGGGACGCTCAGAGCTTGACGCCGTCGCGGCCGAGGAAGACCACGCGCGCGGCGGTGTCGAGCACGATGCCGACGGTGCGCACCGCGTTGGCCAGCGGCCGGCGGCGGCGGTCGCCACCGGCCGCGGAGGCGGTGGCACCCGCGTGCGGGTTGGGGTCGAGGGACTCGGTGGTGGTGCGCGCCCGGGGGGTCTTGGCCGCTGCCGGGGGCGCCGTCAGGTGAACGGTGCTCATGTGTTCCACGGTAGTTTTCCGCCCGTCGGGATGGCATCAACCCGAAGGCCGTACTCGAAGGGTCGGTGCTCCTCCTTCCGGCGTACCCGGCCCTGAGCCTTTTATCCGGCGCCTACCCCGCGGACGGGGTGGGCGCCGCGCCGATATTCCGTTGGCGCACCGCCCGGGCGCGTCCTATGCTGTCCGGTCTGCCCCCTCCCGACCCGTGGTGCCGCTCATGGCAGCCGTGGGAGGCCCTGACCGCTCGGCAACCGGTCAGGTTCCCCGAACACCGTGAGCTCCGATGAGACCGCCGCGACCCACCGAAGGGCGCGGCCGGGAAGGTTCGCCGTGCACTCCCCCGCCACCCCCGACACCACCGATCCGCTGCAGCGCGAGCGCGATCACCTGGCCTCCTCGCGCGCCGCGCTGCGGGCGATGCGCGAGGACGCGCAGGCCCTGGACATCTCCGACGTGGCCGGCACCTGGGTCACCGCCGAGGTGCTGCGCAACCAGATCGAGCGGCGGATCGCCGCGCTGGCCGACCTCTCCGACACCCCGCTCTTCTTCGGCCGGCTGGACTTCCGGCACGCGATCTCCGGCGAGGCCTCCGAGGGCGCGGGGGGCGAGCGGTTCTACATCGGCCGGCGCCACGTGCACGACGACGGGGGCGACCCGATGGTGATCGACTGGCGGGCACCGGTCTCCCAGTCGTTCTACCGGGCCAGCCGCAAGGACCCGATGGACATCGACAGGCGGCGGCGGTTCGGTTACACCGGCGGCGAGTTGACGGCCTACGAGGACGAGAACCTGAGCGACCCGGCGGAGACCGGGACCGCCTCCGCGCTGCTCGCGGCCGAGATCGAGAAGCCCCGCGTCGGCCCGATGCGCGACATCGTGGCCACCATCCAGCCCGAGCAGGACGAGATCGTCCGCGCCGAGGTGAACGGCACCATCTGCGTCCAGGGCGCCCCCGGCACCGGGAAGACCGCGGTGGGCCTGCACCGTGTCGCCTACCTGCTCTACGCGCACCGCGAGCGGCTGAAGAAGGCCGGCACCCTGGTGGTCGGGCCGAACGCCTCCTTCCTCTCCTACATCGAGCAGGTGCTGCCCGCCCTGGGCGAGTTGGAGGTGGCCCAGGCCACCGTGCAGGAGCTGGTGCAGCACGTCGAGGTGCGCGGCGCCGACTCCGCCGAGGCGGCGGCGATCAAGGGCGACGCGCGGCTGGCCGAGGTGCTGCGGCGTGCGGTGCGGGCCGGGGTGACGCTGCCGACCGAGCCCCTGGTGGTGGTCCGCGGCTCCCGCCGCTGGCGCCTGCCGGTCTACGAACTCACCGAGATCATCGAGGAGTTGGCGGGTCGCGAGATCCGTTACGGGGCCGCCATGGAGGCGCTGCCGCAGCGGCTGGCGCACGCCGTGCTGCTGAAGATGGAGCAGGGCGGCGAGGCGCCCGACGACCGGGTGCAGGACGCGGTGGCCCGCTCCCGCGAGATCAAGGCACTGGTCAAGGCCTGCTGGCCGGTGGTGGATCCGGCCAAGCTGGTGCTCCGGCTGCTCAGCGAGCCGGCGTTCCTGGCGAGTTGCGCCGAGGGGATCCTGACCGCCGAGGAGCAGGCGGCGATCGGCTGGGCCAAGCCGGGCCGCTCGGTGAGGAGCGCCCCCTGGACCGCCGCCGACGCGGTGCTGGTCGACGAGGTGACCGACCTGGTGCACCGCACCCCCTCGCTCGGCCACGTGGTGCTGGACGAGGCGCAGGACCTCTCGCCGATGCAGTACCGCGCGGTGGGCCGCCGCTGCACGACCGGCTCGGCCACCGTGCTGGGCGACCTCGCGCAGGGCACCACCCCTTGGGCGACCGGCAGTTGGTCGGAGGCGCTGCACCACCTGGGCAAGCCGGAGGCGCACGTCGAGGAGCTGACCACCGGCTTCCGGGTGCCGGAGGAGGTGATCCGGTACGCCTCCCGGCTGCTGCCCGCGATCGCCCCCGGCCTGGCCCCGGCCACCTCGATCCGCACCGGCACCGACTCGCTGGCCATCCGCCGCACCGAGCCGGCCGAGCAGGTTGCCGCAGTGGTGGCCGCCTGCCGGGAGGCGCTGGCCCGGGAGGGCTCGACCGGCCTGATCGCCGCCGACGCCCGGCTGCCGCTGTTCGAGGCGGCGCTGGCCGAGGCGGGGCTGGCCTACCTGACGCCCGGCAGCGAGACCACCGCGGACACCCGGCTGATCCTGGTGCCGGCCTCGCTGGCCAAGGGTCTGGAGTACGACTACGTGGTGCTGGACGAGCCCGCGGCCGTGGTGGCCGGCGAGCCGGACCGGCGTACCGGGCTGCGCCGGCTCTACGTGTCGCTGACCCGTGCCGTCTCCGGTCTGGCCGTGGTGCACGCCGAGCCGCTGCCGGCCGAGCTGGCCTGACCCCGGCGAGCGGGCGGCACGGCCCGACCCCGGCGAACGGCGGGCGGCGGACGAGAGGCGGTGCGCCGCCCGCCCGCCGCCGCGGTGCTAACCGCCGATCAGCTCGCGCCAGTCGGCCACCTTGGCCGGGTCCACCGGCGAGTCCCACCCCGCCACCCGCACCGCGCTGCCCACGTGGAAGGCGTCGAAGCCCTCCTTGCGCAGCTCGGGCACGTGCTCGGCGTGCAGCCCACCGCCGATCAGGATCCGCTGCCGGTAGCCCGGCTCCCCCGCCTTGGCCAGCTCGCCGGTCAGCACCTCGCGACCGGCCGCCACCCCGGCGGCGGAGCCGGAGGTGAGGAAGGTGTCCAGGCCCGGCAGGTCGGCCACGGCGGCGCGCAGCGCGGCCCGGTCGGCGCTGTGGTCGAGCGCCCGGTGGAAAGTCCAGCGGCAGCCCGCCACCGCTTCGGCGACGGCCCGCACGGCAGGCAGGTCGACCTGCCCGGCCGGGTCCAGGAAGCCGAGCACGAACTCCTCGGCCCCCTCGGCCCGCAGCTCCGCCGCCGCCGACCGCAGCCGGTCCAGGTCGCCGGCGGCGAAGCCGCCCTGGCGTCGCAGCATCACCCGCAGCGGCAGGTCCACGGCGGCCCGGATCGCGGCGAACTCGGCGACGTCGGGGGTGAGTCCGTCGGCAGCCATGTCGGTGACCAGTTCGAGGCGGTCGGCGCCGCCGGCCTGCGCGGCCCGGGCGTCCACGGCGGTCAGCGCGATGACTTCGAAGATTGGTCTAGACATATCGCTACCCTGCCACACGCCGCGGCCCCGCCGCGAGCCCCCCTGCCGGAAATGGCTCAGACCGGTCCGACGCTGCCCAGCGGGGTGCGGTCCCGGCCACCCCGACCCCCGGCCAGCGCCCGCCAACGCCGCACGGTCAGCGTGCCGACCAGCGCCACGGCGCTGAGCACCATCGCAATCGACCCGACCAGGTGGAACGAATCGAGCGGCGCCGACAGCAGCGGCACCATCATGGGCAGCCAGGCCAGCGCCACGCCGGCCGGCGGCACTTGCACCCGCCGCAGCGCACCCGCGGCCAGCACCGTCAGGAAGAGTCCGGCGTACACGGTGCAGCCGGGCAGTTGGAGGCTGGCCGATCGCAGCGTGAGGGTGCAGGGCGCGTAGCCGGCAACCGCGGTGACCAGCAGCAGGGCCAGCACGGGCGCCGGGCGGCGGCGGCGCACCCCGCGGTCGAGCAGGTCGACCGGTGCCGCCAGCACCATCAGGGCCCAGAGCAGCGGTCCGCACTGCAGCACCAGGATGATCACGGCGAAAGCCAGCATGAGCTGCCAGTGACCACCGTGCCGGAACGGGTACTGCTCCCCGACCATGATGACCAGGTTCATAGCCCAGCCCACCACCGTGAGCAGCGCGCCGGCCCGGGCAACCGCCCACCAGCCCAGCAGCACCGCGCCCAGCGTCAGCACGGCGAGCCCGCCCAGCGCCAACTGCAGCCGCTGGTCGCCCGCGAAGAAATACCAGTCGTGCCAGCGCAGCCGCTCTCCGAACTGCGCCACTCCGGTCCCGGCCGCCGCCGCCACCAGCAGCGGCGCCGACTCCCCGAGCAGCCGCCCGGCCGGCCGGGTGGCGGTCAGCCCGAGCCGCAACCGCAGCCCGTAGCCGGTCAGTTCGGCCAGCTCCCGGGCCACCGCCACCCGTCCGGCCTGCGCCGTGACGTCCGCGAAGACCTCGCCGATCTCCGCGGCGCGCTCGGCCCGGTAGCGCTTCGGGTAGGCCCGCAGTGCCACCCGCAGCAGTCGATCCCCCGTCATGCCAGGACTCCCCCGTTCAGTGTCCGAAAAGCAGTGGCCGGCCGGAGTGCGGTCAGCCGGCGCTCGGCCTCGGCGGCCACCGCGCGCAGCCGGGCGGCCTCCTCGGCCAGCACCGTGCGCCCGGGGTCGGTCAGCGCGTAGGTGCGCCGGGCCCGACCGTCCACCACCTCGTCGCGCTCGACCCGGATCAGCCCCTGGTCGAGGAGGCGGTCCAAGGCGGCGTAGAGCGTGCCGGTGCGCATCCGCACCCGGCCCTCGGAGATCTCGGCGATCTCCTGGATCAGCGCGTAGCCGTGCCGAGGGGCATCGGCCAGCGCGGTGAGCAGGAGCAGCGTCGGCTCCTGCATGGCCCGTCCTGTCATGGGTCTACATATATAGATCATCGGCATGTGTTGTCCAGGGCAGCCGACGGCCCCTGACGGACCCATGACCCCACCGGAGCAGAATGACCGTCATGCCGACCGAACCGCACCCCGCCACCGAGGACCTGCGCTCCCGCTGGACCGCGCTGTTGACCCGCTGCGGCAGCACCGCCGACCCCGAGCCCTACGGCCGGGCACTGCTCGCGCGCTGGGCCGAGCCGCAGCGCCGGTACCACACCACCGACCACCTGCTGGCGGTGCTGGACGAGGTGGACGCGCTCGCCTGGCACGCCGAGCACCCGGACGCGGTGCGGCTGGCCGCCTGGTTCCACGACGCCGTCTACCGGCCGGACCGTTCCGAGAACGAGGAGCGCAGCGCGGAGCTGGCCGCCCGGGCGCTCGGCCAGGCCGGGCTGCCGGCGGCGCTGACCGCGGAGGTGGTGCGGCTGGTGCGGCTGACCGTCGGCCACCACCCGCAGCCGGGCGACCGGAACGGCGAGGTGCTCTGCGACGCCGACCTGGCGGTGCTCGGCCGCTCCCCCGCGGCGTACGCGGCCTACGCGGCGGCGGTGCGCGCCGAGTACGCCTTCGTGCCCGAGCCGGTCTTCCGCCGGGAGCGGGCCCGGATCCTGGCCGAGCTGCTCGCGCTGCCCGCGCTCTTCCGCACCCCGCGGGCGCACGAGCGGTACGACGGCCCGGCCCGTGCCAACCTGGCCGCGGAGCTGGCCGAGCTGACGGCCTGACCCCCGCGCGCAGCGGTCAGAGCGACCCGACGGCCGCCACCACCACGCCCTCCTTCCCGCACACCCAGTGCGGGTCGGGCCCCAACTCGGGCTCCACGCTCAGCGCGTGCGGGTCCCCGTCGGCGGCGCAGGACGAGCAGAGCGGCCACCGGCCCCAGCCCTCCAGCAGCGCGTCCTGCACGTCCTGGGCGACCAGGCCGAGCACGAACTCCACCCCGTCCGGCCACTGGGTGAGCCACCACCGGCGGTGCGTCACCGCGTCCTCCACCAGGGAGACCACGGCGGCGTCCGCCACGTCCCGGGCGGACAGGTCGGCGAGGATCAGGGCCCGGGCCCGGTGCAGGGCGGCTTCGATGTCAGGGTGGTCGGCCATGCGCCCATTGTCCCGCAGCCGGCCCGGCCGCAGACGCCGTGCCCCGCGGACGCCGTGCCCTGCAGCCGCCTTGCCCTGCGGACGCCGCATCCCGCGGACGCCGCGAGGGCGGCCTCCCCGTCGGGGAGACCGCCCTCGCGATCCGATCGAACGACCGATCCTGAAGCAGGATCAGAAGTCCATGTCACCGCCCGGCATGCCGCCGCCGGCGGCCGCGGCGGCCTTCTCCGGCTTGTCGGCGATGACGGCCTCGGTGGTGAGGAAGAGCGCCGCGATGGAGGCGGCGTTCTGCAGCGCGGAACGGGTGACCTTGGCCGGGTCGATGATGCCCGAGGCGATCAGGTCCACGTACTCGTTGGTCGCGGCGTTCAGGCCGTGGCCGGCGGGCAGGTTGCGGACCTTCTCCACCACGACGCCGCCCTCGAGGCCGGCGTTGGTGGCGATCTGCTTGATCGGGGCCTCGAGCGCGACCTTGACGATGTTGGCGCCGGTGGCCTCGTCGCCCTCGAGCTCCAGCTTGTCGAACGCGACACCGGCCTGCAGCAGGGCCACGCCACCGCCGGCGACGATGCCCTCCTCGACGGCCGCCTTGGCGTTGCGCACGGCGTCCTCGATGCGGTGCTTGCGCTCCTTCAGCTCGACCTCGGTGGCCGCGCCGGCCTTGATGACGGCCACGCCGCCGGCCAGCTTGGCGAGGCGCTCCTGGAGCTTCTCGCGGTCGTAGTCCGAGTCGCTGTTCTCGATCTCGGCGCGGATCTGGTTGACCCGACCGGCGACCTGCTCGCTGTCGCCGCCACCGTCGACGATGGTGGTCTCGTCCTTGGTGATGACCACCTTGCGGGCGGTGCCCAGCAGGTCGAGACCGGCGTTCTCGAGCTTGAGGCCGACCTCCTCGGAGATCACGGTGCCACCGGTGAGGATGGCGATGTCGCCGAGCATGGCCTTGCGGCGGTCACCGAAGCCCGGGGCCTTGACGGCGACGGACTTGAAGGTGCCACGGATCTTGTTCACGACCAGGGTCGACAGGGCCTCGCCCTCGACGTCCTCGGCGATGATGACGAGCGGCTTGCCGCTCTGCATGACCTTCTCCAGCAGCGGGAGCAGGTCCTTGACCGAGCCGATCTTGGAGTTGGCGATCAGGATGTACGGGTCCTCGAAGGACGCCTCCATCCGCTCCAGGTCGGTGGCGAAGTAGGCGGAGATGTAGCCCTTGTCGAAGCGCATGCCCTCGGTGAGCTCGAGCTCCAGGCCGAAGGTGTTGCTCTCCTCGACGGTGATGACGCCTTCCTTGCCGACCTTGTCCATGGCCTCGGCGATCAGCTCGCCGATCTGGGTGTCGGCGGCGGAGATGGAGGCGGTGGAGGCGATCTGCTCCTTGGTCTCCACGTCCTTGGCCTGGGCCAGCAGCTGGTCCGAGACGGCGGCGACGGCCTTCTCGATGCCGCGCTTCAGGGCCATCGGGTTGGCGCCGGCGGCGACGTTGCGCAGACCCTCGCGAACCAGGGCCTGGGCGAGCACGGTGGCGGTGGTGGTGCCGTCACCCGCGACGTCGTCCGTCTTCTTGGCGACCTCCTTGACGAGCTCGGCGCCGATCTTCTCGTACGGGTCCTCGAGCTCGATCTCCTTGGCGATGGAGACACCGTCGTTGGTGATGGTGGGGGCGCCCCACTTCTTCTCCAGCACGACGTTGCGGCCCTTGGGACCCAGCGTCACCTTCACGGCGTCGGCAAGCTGGTTCATACCACGCTCAAGGCCGCGGCGAGCTTCCTCGTCAAACGCGATGATCTTGGCCATCGGAAGTGGTCCTCCAGGACACGGTCGACTGCTCTTGGACCAGAGGTGCCCGCGACGGACGGCCCTGGTGTGCGGGGGTCCTGTCCCCTACCGCTCCCGGGGGCCTCACCGACCCGGTCCGTTTGTCACTCTCACGCTGTGAGTGCTAACGCCAATGATTAGCACTCCGGCATGGCGAGTGCAAGCTCCTCGGGGCAGCGGCCACCCGGCGGTGAACGCGCGGCAGGCCCGCACCCGCTCCCCGAGGTCGGGGTGCGGGCACGGGCCTGCCGTAGAACCATCAGCCGGTGAGAGCCGAGGCTCCGAGGTTCGGAAAGGTCAGCTCGCAGCGCGGACCATGTCCGCCTGCGGGCCCTTCTGCCCCTGGGAGATCTCGAACTCGACCCGCTGGCCCTCCTCGAGGGTGCGGTAGCCGTCCATCTGGATCGCGCTGTAGTGGACGAACACGTCCGCACCACCGTCGACCGCGATGAAGCCGTAGCCCTTCTCCGCGTTGAACCACTTGACGGTGCCCTGAGCCATTCCGAACTCCCCTAGTGCTGTGCTGGCCCTTCACGCACCCGCAGGTCACGGGCACGGGTCTGGCGGACCGGCCCGAGGAAACCCCCCTGGGCGCGCTCCTTGCATGCCGCAGCGTCCCACCCCCGGGCGCCAGTTGGCGCCGACGGAGCAGGCGAATGCAACGACCGCGGCTGAATGTATCCGCATCGGCGCCCTGAGCAACAGGCCCACTGGACGGCAATTCGATCGACCCGTGAAGGGATAGCGAGGGAGGAATGCGACACAACTCGCCAATTCGCCCGGGACATAGCGGACGAAACTAACAAATAGTCCAAATAATTCTGACGCGTCGCCGACATGATTCAGGTGATACATCGGCACATCGCGTCTCACCGGCCGGACCGGGCAGGCCGGTGCACACCCGGCGCCGCACCTGCAAGCGAAGCGGGACGGGGACAGCCTATGCCCTGCCGGGGACGCCCGCGGACACGCCCGTGGGCGCCGCACCGCCCGACCGGTCTCCGGTCGGTGCGGCACGACGCCCACGGGGCGGTACCGGGGCGCGGCCGAGGCCCGCCCGAGCCGGGCGGCAGCGGCCCACGAGCGGGCGCGCGGCCGCACTGACGGACGGTCAGCAGCCGCCGGCCACCGCGGGGATGATCGAGATGCCGGCGCCGTCCTTGATCTCGGTGGCCAGGCCCTCGGCGAACCGCACGTCGTCGTCGTTGACGTAGACGTTGACGAAGCGGCGCAGCTTGCCGGTCTCGTCCAGGATCCGCTGGGCGATCCCGGGGTGGTTGCGGTCCAGGTCCGCGATGACCTCCTGCAGGGTGGCGCCCTCGGCGGTCACCTCGGCGGAGCCGTCGGTGTAGGTGCGGAGGATGGTCGGGATACGGACGCTCGCGCTCATGGGGTGTCTCCTTGCTGTACCGAGCTGAGGGGATGGGGGCGGACAGGACCCCCCGGGTGGAACGGGGTGGGTCAGGAGGCCAGGCCCGCGGCGCGGAAGGACTCCAGGGTCGGCCGGATGGTGGCGGTCAGACCGGCGCCGGCCACCGCGTCCAGGGTCTTCAGGCCGTCCCCGGTGTTGATCGCCACGGTCTCCTTGGTCGGGTCCAGCACGCCGTTCTCGACCAACTTCTTGAGCACGCCGATGGTCACGCCACCGGCGGTCTCGGCGAAGATCCCCTCGGTCCGGGCGAGCAGCCGGATCGCCGCCACCACCTCGGCGTCGGTCACGTCCTCCACCGCGCCGCCGGTGCGCCGGGCGATGTCCAGCACGTACGGCCCGTCGGCCGGGTTGCCGATCGCCAGCGACTTGGCGATGGTGTCCGGCTTGACCGGGCGGATCACCTCGCGGCCGGCCTTGAAGGCCTCGGCCACCGGCGAGCAGCCGGTCGCCTGGGCGCCGAAGATCCGGTACGGCCGGTCCTCGACCAGCCCGAGCTTGATCAGCTCCTGCAGCCCCTTGTCGATCTTGGTCAGCTGGGAGCCGGAGGCGATCGGGATCACCAGCTGCTCCGGCAGCCGCCAACCGAGCTGCTCGCAGATCTCGTACGCCAGGGTCTTGGAACCCTCGCCGTAGTAGGGCCGCAGGTTGACGTTGACGAAGCCCCAGCCCTCACCGGCCGGGTCGCCGATCAGCTCCGAGCAGAACCGGTTCACGTCGTCGTAGTTGCCCTCGATGCCGACCAGCTCGCCGCCGTAGACCCCGGCCATGACGACCTTGCCCTGCTCCAGGTCGTGCGGGATGAAGACGCACGACTTGAACCCGGCGCGGGCGGCGGCGGCGCCCACCGCACCGGCCAGGTTGCCGGTCGAGGAGCAGGACAGGGTGGTGAAGTCGAAGGCCCGGGCCGCCTCGATGGCGCAGGCCACCACCCGGTCCTTGAAGGAGTGGGTGGGGTTGCCGGAGTCGTCCTTCACGTGCAGCTGCGCGGTGAAACCGAGCTCGCGGCCCAGGTTGTCGGCCTTCACCAGCGGGGTCCAGCCCGGGTTCAGGTTCGGCTTGCCGGCCACGTCCGCCGGCACCGGCAGCAGCGGCGCGTAGCGCCAGATCGAGCTGGGACCGGCCTCGATCCGGCGGCGCAGCTCGGCCGGGTCGTAGCCGGCGAAGTCGTAGGCGATCTCCAGCGGGCCGAAGCACTCCAGGCAGGCGAAGCTGGGACCGAGCGGGAAACGGGTGCCGCACTCGCGACAGGACAGCGCGGTCGCGGGGCCCAGATCGACGGCGGGGGCGCCGGCGGTGCTCGCGGCGGCGGGTGCAGGGGTAGCGGTAGCCATGGTGGCGGAGGCCTCTCTCCTCATCTTCCCCATGACGCGGTCGCGCCACAGGCCGGAATTGGCACCTGTCCCGCCGGCGCCTGCGATGGCCGGACGGGAAGGTTGCCGGGACGTCAACGGGCCGTTCCCTCAGTCCCTCTGGATGAGCTCTGTGAAGTTGTGTCCTGCGGTGTGCTGGTCTTGCTCAGCGACCGACCCCGGCGTGCGAAGGTCTCACCGCAGTACGAAGACTGTATCCGAAGGCCGTCCGGCCGACCCGGACCGTCCAGCACCCGAGACGAGATGAACGAGGAGCGAGATTTGCCTGCCGAGCAGAGCCCCGCGCCGCTTCCGGAGGTCGCCGACTGGCTGCGCCGCCGGTCCTGGCGGGCGACCGACCGACCGATCGCGAGCCTGCTGGCCGCCAAGGAGGCGGCCGGGCCGGCCGGCACGGTCAGCGTGGTGCTGCCCGCCCTGGACGAGGAGTCCACCGTGGGCGAGATCGTCGAGGTGATCCGGCGCGAGCTGGTCGAGCGGGTCCCGCTGGTGGACGAGCTGGTGGTGGTCGACTCCGGCTCCACCGACCGGACCGCCGAGGCGGCGGCCGCGGCCGGCGCCCGGGTGGTGCACCGGGACGCGATCCTGCCGCGGCTGCCCGCGGTGCCCGGCAAGGGCGAGGTGCTCTGGCGCTCGCTGCTGGTCACCAGCGGCTCGATCGTCTGCTTCGTCGACGCCGACCTGCGCGAGTTCGACCCCGCGCTGGTCTCCGGCATCGTCGGCCCGCTGCTCACCGACCCCGGGCTGCAGCTGGTCAAGGCGATGTACGACCGCCCGCTGGAAGTGTCGACCGGCGGCTCCGCCGCGGGGGAGGCCGCGGTGCTGCCCACCGGCGGCGGCCGGGTCACCGAACTGGTCGCCCGACCGCTGCTCAACCTGCACTGGCCCAGACTGGCCGGCTTCGTCCAGCCGCTCGGCGGCGAGTACGCGGCCCGCCGCTCGCTGCTGGAGCGGCTGCACTTCCCCACCGGCTACGGGGTCGAGCTCGGCCTGCTGGTGGACGCGCTGGAACTGGTCGGCCTGGACGCGCTGGCCCAGGTGGACACCGGGGTGCGGCACCACCGCCACCAGGACGGCCAGGCGCTGGGCCGGATGGCCGCCACCATCTACCGCACCGCCCTGGAGCGGCTGGACCGCACCCACCGGCTGAAGGCCGCCGAGGATCTGGCCCGCCCGGTGCTCACCCAGTTCAGCCGGGACGCCGAGACCCGCGAGTTCACCGCGCACAGCCACGAGGTGACCGCACTGGAGCGGCCGCCGGTGGTCGAGCTGCCGGAGTACCGGGGGCGCTAGCCCCGGCATGCCCTAGGAACCTTCTCGGGAGCCGGTCGGGTGTGACCAATGCCCTGGTTTGCCACCCGCCGACCCCGGCAAGGTTCACAACATGGCCGATCACACGACCACAGCCCGCGTCCTGGTGGCTTCCAACCGGGGCCCGGTCTCCTTCGGCAGCGCCGACGACGGCACGCTGACCGTGAAACGCGGTGGCGGCGGGCTGGTCTCGGGACTCTCCGCGATCGAGGACCCGCACTCCGTCTGGGTCTGCGCGGCCCTGGGCCCCGCCGACCGGGAGGCCGTCCGGCGCTCGCCGCACGGCCGGCTGGACCGCGGCGGCTTCGACGTCGGCGGGCATGCCGTCCGGATGCTGGACATCGACCCCGCGGACTTCGACCTCGCCTACAACGGCGTGGCCAACTCCACCCTCTGGTTCCTGCACCACCTGCTCTACGCCACCCCCACCGCCCCGGCCTTCGACGCCGCCGCGGCCGAGCAGTGGCGCGCCTTCGAGCGCTACAACACCGCCTTCGCCGAGGCGCTGGCCGCCGAGGCCGCCGAGGGCGCGGCCGTCATGGTCCAGGACTACCACCTGACCCTGGTCCCGGCGCTGCTCCGCGAGCTGCGCCCGGACCTGCGGATCGGCTACTTCCTGCACATCCCGTGGGCCCCGGCCGACTACTTCCGGATGCTGCCGGACGAGCTGGCCGTCGCCGTGCTCACCGGCGTGCTCGGCGCCGACCACGCCGGCTTCCACACCCGGCGCTGGGCCGAGGCCTTCGCCGACTGCTGCGAGCAGGTGCTGGGCGCCGAGGTCGACCGGTCCGACCGGACCCGGCTGACCGTCGAGCACCAGGGCCGCACCACCCGGCTGGGCGTGCACGCGCTGGGCGCGGACGCCGACTTCCTGCGCGAGCGGGCCCACCGGGCCGACGTCGAGGAGCGGCTGGACCACCTGCGCGCCGCGGTCGGCGACCGCCGCACCATCGTCCGGGTGGACCGCACCGAGCCGAGCAAGAACATCCTCCGCGGCCTGCAGGCCTACCGGCACCTGCTGCGCAGCCGCCCCGAGTGGCGCGAGCGGGTGGTGCACATCGCCTTCGCCTACCCCTCCCGGCAGGACCTGGCCGAGTACCGCGACTACACCGCCGCCGTGCAGCGGATCAGCCGGGAGATCACCGAGGAGTTCGCCACCGACTCCTGGCAACCGCTGATACTCCAGGTCGAGGACGACTTCGCCCGCTCGCTGGCCGCCTACCGGATGGCCGACGTGGCCCTGGTCAACCCGATCCGGGACGGGATGAACCTGGTCGCCAAGGAGGTCCCGGTGGTCTCCGAGGCCGGCTGCGCCCTGGTGCTCTCCCGCGAGGCGGGCGCCTACGCGGAGCTGGCGGAGGACGCGCTGGGCATCAACCCGTTCGACGTGGTGGGCACCGCCGAGGCGCTGCACCGGGCGCTGACCATGTCGCCCGCCGAGCGCACCGAACGGACCAAGCGGCTGGCGGCGGCGGCCACCGCGCTCTCCCCGCAGCAGTGGTTCCTGGCTCAGCTGGCCGAGCTGAGTTCCTGACCGAGCCGCTCCAGCAGCTCCACCACGCCGGCCGGCCCGGGCACCACCAGGTCGGCCCGGTCGGCCAGCTCGCGCACCGGCGGCTCGCCGGTCACCGGGCCGCTGGCCACCAGCAGCCCGGCCAGTTGCGCGCCGCGCGGGTCGGTGCCGCCCGGCCCGGCCGCGGCTCCCCCGCGCAGCCGGTCCACCGCGGCGTAGGCGGCCAGGTCGCCCAGGTCGTCGCCGGCGTACAGCACCGAGCGGGCCCCGCGCTCGCGCAGGAAGCCGGTCAGCGCCACGCCCTTGTCCACTCCCGGCGGCCGCAGCTCCAGCACCAGCCGGCCCGGCTCCACGGCCAGGCCGTGGGTGGCGGCCAGCTCGGCCAGCGGGACCCGCAGCAGCTCCAGCGCCGCCTGCGGCTCGGCCGCCCGGCGGGTGTGCACGGCCACCGAGCGCTCCTTGTCCTCGACGGTCGCGCCGTCCAGCGCAGCCCCGAGCGGGCTCGCCCCGGTCAGCTCGGCCAGCAGCGCGGGCAGCGCGGCCCGCACCGCGGCCACCCCCGGGTGCGGCTCGGGGGCGGTCAGCTCGCCGCGCTCCCAGCGCTCGGCGCCGTAGTGGCCGAGCACCACCGGCTGGGCCGCCGCCGGCAGCCGGTCGAAGCCGCCGAGCCGGACCGCGCCGGCCACCGGGCGGCCGGTCACCACCGCCACCGCGCCCACCAGCGGCCCCAGCCGGGTCAGCGCCGCCGCCACCCCGGGGTGCGCGAAGGCCTGCTCCGGGTCGGCGACGATCGGCGCCAGGGTGCCGTCGAAGTCCAGCGCCACCACGGCGGCGGCCGGGTCGGCGAGCACGGCGGCCAGGCCGGCCCGGCCGGCGGGGGTGGTCGGTTCCAGCGCGATGCCCATGGCGGTAGCCCTACCCAGGGCGTGCCGGGGCTAACGCTCGGCGCGGCGGGCGTCCCGGATCCGGCGCAGCCGGTTGACCAGCACCGGGTCGTGCGCCAGCGCCTCCGGACGGTCCAGCAGGCCGTTGAGCAGCTGGTAGTACCGGGTGGCGGAGATGCCCAGCCGCTCGCGGACCGCCTGCTCCTTGGCGCCCTGGGTGCGCCAGCCGGCCGCCTCCAGGGCGAGGACGGCCCGTTCCCGTTCGGTCAGCTCGCTCATCCGCCCATTGTCGCCGGACCGGGCGCGCTGCCCGGCCTTCTGCAACAAGCTTTGGCGGCCTGCATCACTGCGGGCGCAGCGCGTTGGACTGCTGCCCGGCGTACTGCTGCAGCTCGCTCAGCACCGCGCGCGGGTCGCCGGTGACCGCCTTGCCGATCTCGGTCTTGATCCGGCCGCTGACGGTGTCCCAGGCCGGGTCGCCGAACGGGTAGAACGAGGCGTTCGGCAGCGCGTCCGCGAACGGCTTGAGGTCGACCAGGTTCGGGTCGTTGCCGAGCGCGGCCATGGCGTCCTGGGTGACCGGCAGCAGGTTGTACTGCTCGTCGAACTTGAGCACGTTGTCCTGCTGGTAGACGAAGCCCAGGAAGGAGCGGATCTCGCTCTTGTGGCCGTTCTTGGAGTAGGCCATCATCCAGTCCGCCACGCCCAGGGTGCTGCTCTTGCGCTGCGGGTTCTGCTGCGGGATCGGCGCGGTGCCGAAGTCGACCCGGGCCTGCTGGGCCTGCTGGAGCAGCGCCGGGTGGCCGTTGAGCATCGCCACCTTGCCGTTGGTGAAGTCGTTGAAGGCGGTCTGCCGGTTCACCGAGCCCGGGTCCGGATAGGTGAGCTGGGTGGAGACCAGGTTCTGCTGGAGCCAGCTGAAGGTGTTCACGTTCTGCGGGCTGTCGATCGTGTAGACGCCGGCGTCGTCGGTCAGGCCGCTGCCGCCGGACATCGTCCACATCATCGCCTCCGCCTGGGCCTCCTCGGGGCCGAGCGGCAGCGCGTACGGGGTGACGCCGGGGACCTTGTCCTTGATCAGCTGGGCGTCGGCCTTCAGGTCGGCCCAGCTGGCGGGCGGCTGGGTGATCCCGGCCTGCTGGAAGATCGCCTTGTTGTAGAAGAAGGTCCGGGACGAGGCGACGAACGGGATGCCGTACTGGGTGCCCAGCACCTGGCCCGCCTTGTTGAACGAGTCCATGATGTCGGCCTGGGTCTCCATCGGGAGCACGTCCCGGGCCGCGTAGAGCTGACCGGCCACCGCCTTGTCGGCGAAGCCGCCGGTCTCCACCAGGTCCGGCGGGTTGCCGGCCTTCACCATCGCGGCGACCTTGGCGTCGATGTCGCTCCAGCCGTAGACCTGGACGTCGACCTTGATCTTGGGGTTGTCCTGCTCGAACTTCTTGACCACCCGGCTCCAGTAACGCGCGGAGCTGTTGGTGGGGGTGCCGTCGCCGTAGTCGGCGGCCACCAGTTTGAGGGTGACGGTGTCGTCCCCGATCCCGAGGATCGAGCAGCCGGAGAGCAGCAGGGTGCCGGCCGCGACTGCGGCACAGAGTCGGGACTTCAACGGGGGGACCGCCTTCGCGCACAGGTGTGGGGAACCTAGCCGGGAACGGACATGGCGAGCGGACTGCCAGAAATCCGGCCCAGGTGGTGCACACCGGGAGCCCCCGGGGCGAGGAACGTTACCCAAGTGGAGTGCGGCCTCGCACATCGGGGCACCCTCGGCGCGGATCGGCGCCCCGAGCGACCGTGACCGCCGGCCGGTCAGGCCGTCAGCACCTCGACCCCGGCCTCGGCCAGCGCCGCCGCCAGGTCCGCCGGCACCGGCTGGTCGGTGACCAGGGTGTCGATCGCCGACAGGCCGCAGATCCGGGCGAAGGCCCGCCGGCCCAGCTTGGAGGCGTCGGCCGCCACCACCACCCGGCGGGCCCGCTCGGCCAGCAGCCGGTTCACGCTGGCCTCGCCCTCGTGGTGGGCGCTCGCCCCGACCTCGGCGTCCAGCGCGTCCACCCCCAGCACCGTGACGTCCAGGGTCAGTTCGGCCAGCACGGTGCCGGCCAGCGGGCCGATCAGCTCGTAGGACTGCGGCCGGGCCACCCCGCCGGTGACCACGATCTTCACCGCCGGACGGACCGTCAGCTCGTTGGCGATGTTCAGCGCGTTGGTGACCACGGTCAGCTGCGGGCCGCTGTCGCCGCGCCCCTCCGGCTCCGGGCGGACCGCCAGCGCCCGGGCCACCTCGGTGGTGGTGGTCCCGCCGTTCAGGCCGACCACCTCGCCCGGGGCGATCAGCTCGGCCACCGCGGCGCCGATCCGCTGCTTGGCCCCCGCGTTGCGGGCGGTCTTGTAGCGCAGCGGCAGGTCGTAGGAGACGTTGTGGGCGACCGCGCCGCCGCGGGTGCGGGTGACCATCTGCTGGCGGGCCAGCTGGTCCAGGTCGCGGCGGATCGTCGCGGCCGACACCCCGAGCGCGTCCGCCGCCTCCTCGACCTCCAACCTGCCCTGCTCGGCGAGAAGTTCGAGGAGAGAGTTCCACCGCTCGTATCTGGACACGCCGCACCGCCCGTTCCTGCGTCCACACCGCTTCGACCACCCTGCGGGGACAGCGTCGCACAGCCGCCGGCCGCGGTCCTCGGCCCGCACCCCCGGCGCGCGCCCCGCGCCCACCTGCTCCGCACCCGGTCCGCGCCCGGTTCACCCCCGGTTCGCGCCCGGTCCACCTCGCCACGAACCGGTGAAACCGAGCAGTGGACTAGACCTCTTCGGTCGACCGGGGGACACTGTCCCCCGTGAAGCACGTCATCGCACTCGATGTGGGCGGTACCGGCATGAAGGCCGCGCTGGTCGCCCAGGACGGCTCCGTGCTGTTCGAAGCACGCCGACCGACCGGGCGGGAGCACGGCAGCGAGGCCGTCGTCGCCGCCATCCTCGACTTCGCCGCCGAGCTGGCCGGGGAGGGCCTGCGCCGGTTCGGCGCCGGCCCGCTCGCGGCCGGCGTCGCGGTGCCGGGGGTGATCGACGAGCCGAACGGGATCGCCGTCTTCTCCGCCAACATCGGCTGGCGCGACCTGCCGCTGCGCGAGCTGCTCGGCGAGCGGCTGGGCGGCCTGCCGGTCGCCCTCGGGCACGACGTGCGCAGCGGCGGCCTGGCCGAGGGCCGGGTCGGCGCCGGGCGCGGGGTGCCGCGCTTCCTCTTCATCGCGCTGGGCACCGGCATCGCCGGCGCGATCGGGCTGGACGGCCGGATCGAGGCCGGCGCCCACGGCTACGGCGGCGAGATCGGCCACGTGGTGGTCCGCCCCGACGGCCCGCCCTGCGGCTGCGGCCGGCAGGGCTGCCTGGAGACCCTGGCCTCGGCCAGCGCGGTCGCCCGGGCCTGGGCCGCGGCCTGCGGCGCCCCGGCGGCCGACGCCGCCGACTGCGCCCGGGCCGGGGCG
>NZ_JBNQTI010000151.1:0-23793 GCF_050325825.1 Kitasatospora sp. LaBMicrA B282 | reverse complement strand
CGGCCGCCCGGTCGGCCAGCACCAGGGCCGCCGCCGTGCCGCCGACCAGCAGCGCGGCCGCCACCCAGGCCCCGGCCACCGCGCCCCGGGTCGGCGCCAGCGCCGCGATCCCGGCCCAGCCCCACGGCCCGGACCAGAGCTCGACCAGCTCCAGCGTCCGCACCCGGTGCCCGGCTGCGGCCAGTCCGCTCTGCGCCGCCAGCGCCAGCACCAGCACGGCGGCCGGCGGGGTGAGCCGGCGCACCCAGCGGGCCGCCGCGTCGCTGCGCTCCACCAGCAGCCCGGCGCAGGTGGCCAGCAGCGGCAGGCTCACCCCGGCCACCAGGCACCAGCCGAGCGCGGCCGGCAGCCCGATCCGCTGGGTCAGCCCGAGCACCACCATCCCGGCCACCGCCGCCACCAGGCCGGGGAAGGCCGCAAGCGCGCAGGAGAGCCAGAACCAGGGCCGCAGCACCGGGCGCGGGCGCACCGGGTGGGCGAGCAGCCAGTCGGTGCTGGCCCGCGGCGGCACCACCGGGCCCCGCCACAGGCCGTCGCGGACCGCGAGCAGCACGGTGGCCAGGCCGACGGCGGCGATGCCGGTGGGCAGCGCGGCCAGCAGGGTGGCGCCGTGCGTGGTGTAGTCGGCGCCGCGCTGGGCCTGCAGGAAGAGGCCCAGGCTCGGCACCCCGCCCCAGATCAGCAGGATCAGCAGCACGCAGTAGAGGGCGAAGCCGAGCTGCTTGGCCCGGTTCAGGCGGTAGGGCGCGCGCATGGCGCGCAGCAGCGCCAACGTCTCGGTGGTCCAGTCGTCCTCCTCGGCCCAGCCGTCGCCGGCCGGCCCGGAGGCTTCCTCGACCGACGACTCCACCGTGGTGGACAGCTCCGACTCGGTGGACAGCTCCGACTCGGTGGACAGCTCCGGTTCGGTGGACAGGCCCGACTCGGTCACCGGGCCCCCAGCGCGTCGCCGCGGTCCAGGACCTTGGCCGGGGCGCCCTGGGCCACCACCCGGCCGTCCTCCAGCACCACCACCCGGTCCGCGAGCTCGCGCGCCAGGTCGGTGTGGTGGGTGACCAGCAGGACCGCCACGCCGTCGGCCAGCTCGGCCCGCAGCAGCTCGGCCAGCCGCCGCCGGGCCTCCGGGTCCAGCCGCTGCTCGGGCTCGTCCAGCAGCAGCAGGTCGCGCGGCCGCACCAGGGCGCAGGCCAGCAGCAGGGCCTGCAGCTGCCCGGAGGAGAGGGCCGAGGGCAACGCGTCGGCCCGCTCGGTGAGCAGCCGGTCCGCGAGCACCTGGGCCACCCAGGTCCGGGCGTCGGCCACGCCGTGCGCGGTGGCGACCAGCAGCAGGTGCTCGCGCACCGTGAGGTCGGGGTAGTGCGCGACGGTGTCGCCGACCATCGCGACCCGGGCCCGGATCCGCGGGTCGTTCTCG
The DNA here is from genome assembly GCF_050325825.1 of Kitasatospora sp. LaBMicrA B282. Lineage (NCBI taxonomy): Bacteria > Bacillati > Actinomycetota > Actinomycetes > Kitasatosporales > Streptomycetaceae > Kitasatospora > Kitasatospora sp. LaBMicrA B282. Next base: position 22,379 of record NZ_JBNQTI010000151.1, on the reverse strand, counting down.
TCCATCGGCAGCCCGTCGAACCGCACCGTGCCGCGGGTCGGCAGGTCACGGCCGGCCGCCACCCGCAGCAGGGTGGACTTGCCGGAGCCGTTGTGTCCGAGCAGCGCCACGCACTCCCCGGCGGCCAGCGACAGGTCCACCGGGTGCAGCACCTCGCGGTCCCCGTAGCTGCGGCTGACCTGGCTCAGCTGGAGCAGCGCGGGGCGCTTGGCGGGGCGGCGGCCCTTGGCGGGCGGTGGCGTGGTGGCCGGGGGTGTTGTGGCCATGCTGGAGGGTCCTCCCGAGACGAGCGTCCGTCCACAGTACCGAGGGTTTATTGGGGGACGGCCGGTCAGTGCCGGCTGGCATGATGTGCGGGCGACGGACGCGGGGACGAGAACACGGGGACGAGCGGGGGACCATGAACCTGGGTGCGGCGACCGCCCACGCGGTGCGCTGTCTGCTGGAGCTGCTGGACGGGCCCGCCGCGGCGCGGGTCGGGGAGCGGCTGCGACTGGACCTCGCGGAGCCGGTCGAGCGCCGCGGCGGTTGGCGCGCCGTGCAGCAGCACCGCGGTTCGGTGCTGCACTGGCTGCTGGAGAGCGACCAGCCGGAGGTCAACCGGCAGCTGCTCCGCAGCGGCTACCTGCCGCGCGGCCTGCAGCGGGACGTGCTGGCCGGGGTCCGGTTCGGGCCGGGTGCCGGCCCGGGGGCGGGGGCCGACGGGCCGCTGCCGGTGCTGGACGGCGGGATCCGGCCGGAGCACCCCGAGGAGCCGCTGCCGGACCTGCTCGCGGCACTGTACGGTGCGGGCAAGCTGAGCCGGGCCCGGACCGTGGTCGCCGGACTGCGCCGCGCGCACTGGCCGGAGCTCGCGCAGGCGGACCGGCTACGTCCGCTGCCCGGCTACGTCCGCTGGGCGCTGGTCGAGCGGTTCGACTGCCCCGACGAGCTGCGGCAGTCCTTCGGCGACAACCCGCGCTACCGCCACCGGCTGCGGGAGGCGGGGATCCGGACGGATCCGCGCCAGCTGCTGTGGACCGGCGCGCCGGCCCGGGACCTGGTGCCGCTCCTCGAACTGGGCCGCTGGGGCTTCCCGGAGCGGTTGGCGCCGGCCGAGCGGGAGCTGCGCGAGCTGGTGCGGGCCGAGGTGGGCGGCAACCCGGAGGCCTGGGCGGTGCTGGCGCAGCTGCTGCCGGACTTCGTCGGGACGCTGCCGCAGCTGATCAGTACGGCGGGGGCCATCGCCGGTGGTCCCGGGGGCGGTTGAGCGGCGGAGGCGGCTGGGGCCGGTCGGATTCGAACCGACGTGAGTCCTGATCCGCAGTCAGGGCGCGCCTGCCTCTGCGCTACGAGCCCCAGCCGTGCGGGTGACTCTACCGGGGCGGGCGGGGCGAGTGGTGCGGGTGCGGCGGCCGCGGCGGGACGGTGTATCGGGGGGCGGAGCCGACCGGATTCGAACCGGCGTCCTCCCGCTTGCCGTGCAGGTGCGACATCCACTGCGCTACGGCCCCAACGCCCCCGGGCCCGACTCTACCGGGTCGGGCGGGAGTTGGTGGAGCCCCCGCACGATCGGGGCCGGTCGGATTCGAACCGACGTGTCCCGGTTCTGGAGACCGGTGCGCCTTCCTCTGCGCTACGAGCCCCGACCGCACCGCCGACCCTATCCAACTCCGATCCGTGCGACTCCGATCCGTGCGACTCCGACCCGGCCGACTCCGACCCGGCCGACCCCGGCCTGTCCGACCCCGACCCGTCCGACTCCGAGCGGAGACCCCGATGCCCCACGGCGCCCCGCGCACCCACGTGGTCGACCTGACCGACCGCCGTGCGCTGCTCCGGTACCGCCCGGCCGCCCCCGAGGTGCGGGCCGAGGCCGAGCGGCTCAAGGAGGCCGCGCTGCTGGACTTCGGGCTGACCGAGTCCGCCGTCGCCTCCTGGCTGTACGCCAAGTGCCACCACCAGCTCGCCACCACCGCCGTGGACACCGCCGCCGTGGTGGCCTCCGGCGACGGCAGCTGCCTGCTGCTCTACAACCCGGACTTCTTCGTCGCGCTCGGCCTCGACGGCGTCAAGTTCGTGCTCTTCCACGAGGCCCGGCACCTGATCCAGCGCCACCTGTTCGCCGACCCCGAGCTGCGCCGCGACCCGGTCTTCCGGATCGCCACCGAGGTGACCATCAACCACGTGGCGCTGGTCCGGCTCGGCCGCGACGAACTGCCGCTGCTGGACGGCGAACCGGTCGGTATCGACCCGCGCGCGATCCACCGCGCCTACCAGGCCGACCTGGCCGCCCAGGGCCTGGACGCGGTGGACTACGCCGTCTTCACCGACACCGACCAGAGCGTGTACCGCGAGCTGAAGCGGATGACCGACCCGCCGGTGCCGGCGGAGCGCTGCCTGCACCTGCACGCCGACGGCACCCCCGACCGACTGCCCGCCGACCAGGAGACCATCGACGGGGTCGGCTCCTCGGTGCTGCTCAACGTGCTGCTCGCGGCCCGCCGCGGCCACCGCCCCGCCGACCAGGAGCTGCGCGACCTGCTCGGCCGCACCGAGGAGGGCTCCGAGCGGGCCCGGCAGCTCTGGGGCACGCTGAGCGCGGGCCTGGTGCGCGGGCGCACCGATGCCACCCGGCGGGTCGACTGGTGGCAGCGCTGGCTGGTCGACGTGCTGGCGAGCCGGCTGACCGAGGGCGAGCGGCTGGTCTACCCGAAGAAGCGCGGCGCACTGCTGGCCGCCCTCGGGCAGCAGCCGATGCTCGCCCGCCGCGGCCCGGTGCGGCAGCGGGTGCTGGTGATCGCCTACGACACCTCGGGCTCGATGCCGCAGCGGGTGGTCGACTGGCTGACCGAGCTGGTCGGGCGGATCGACGGGGTGCGGGCGCACTGGCTGGCCTTCGACGCCGCGGTGCTGCCGTTCCGTCCCGGCGAGCGGGTGTACGGCGGTGGCGGCACCAGCTTCCAGGCCGTCGCCGACCACGTCGAGGGCCGCACCGTGACCGTCGACGGCACCCGGTTCACCGAGCAGGTGGACGCCGTACTGGTGCTCACCGACGGCTACGCCCCGCACATCACCCCGGCCGAGCCGGAGAAGTGGATCTGGCTGATCACCGAGGGCGGCGACGACTGGCCCGACCACCACCGCCCGCCGATGGCCTGCCACCGCGTCACCACGGGAGACCTTCGATGACCACCGCCACGGGACACCTTCGATGACGACCAGCACGAGCGAGACGACCAGCACGGGAGGGCTCCGATGACCACCACCGCACCCGCCGCCCGGCCCTGGCGGGCCACCGCCAGCTACCCGCAGCCGCCCGAGGGCCACCGCGGCTGCTCCCGGCTGGAGTCGTTCATCGACGCGATGATCGAACTCGGCCAGACCGGGCAGGTCTTCGGCGAGCACGGCATCGGCAAGACCGCCACCTTCCACGCCCACGTCGCGGCCCGGCACCCGGGGGTGCGGCTGGTGGTGGTGCCCGCCGCCAACCTGACGCCGGACGACCTGCTCGCCAACGCGCCGGTGCGCGACCCGGACACCGGTGACCTGGTGCTCCGGCAGCTGCTGATGAGCCAACTGATGCCCGGGCAGCCGTTCGTGCTGCTGATCGACGACTCGTTGCAGGCGGGCGAGACCATCCAGGCGCAGCTGATGCAGATCTCCTGCAACTGGACGCTCGGCGAGCACGACCTGCGTGCGCTCGGCTGCGTCGGCGTCTTCCTGACCGACAACGAGTCGCTCGCCGAGACCAGCTCCCGGCGCAGCGACCTGGCCATCCTGGACCGGATGGTGACGCTGCGGATCACCGCCGAGGACACCGCCTGGCGGTACGGGCTGGCCGCCGCCTTCCCGGAGCTGGACCTGAAGCCGGTCTTCGCGATCTGGGCCTCGCTCGACCCCGCGGTCCGCGAACTGCTCTCGCCGCGCACCCTGGAGCACGTGCTGGCCAATGCGCGCGAGGGCTTCCCGCTGGTCTGGGGCCTGCCGCTGGTCAACGGCGAACGGCTGCGGCTGGCCGAGCCCGGCCCGGACGGCGCGCCCGGCCGGGACCGCACCCACGAGATCCTGGACCGGATCGCCGGCGCGCTCGGCGTGCCCAACCCGGACCGGATCGCCGACCCGGTCCGCCGGGTGCTGCGCGCCGCCCTGGAGCGGCGCTGGTCCGTGCTGCTCCAGGGCCCGCCCGGCTGCGGCAAGACCGAGCTGGTGCGCCAGGTGACCCGGGAGCAGCTGGGCCGCGACCCGCTCTACTTCTCGCTGCCGGTCACCAACGTCGAGGACCTGTGCGCCCCGATCCCGACCGCCGAGGGCGCCCTGCACAACCTGCTCGCGGCCGGCTTCACCGGCTCCGCGCCCAAGGCGATCGTCTGGGACGAGTACAACCGCCCCAAGGACCGCGCGGCCTTCGCCAAGCTGATGGAGATCACCCAGGAGTGGTCGATCGCCGGCGTCCGGATCCCCGGCCTGCGGGCGCAGATCGCGCTCCAGAACCCGCCCTACCACCTGGGGCGCAAGCTGCTCGTCGCCCGCAACAACATCGCCCAGGCGACCCGGTTCACCGCTTCGCTCGACCTCGACCCGGCCGACATCCCGGCCAACGAGTGGCTGATCGCCCGGTACGGCGCGGTCGCCGAGACGGTGCTCGACTGGTGGAAGTACGACCTGGACGAGGAGGGCCGCGGCTGGATCAGCAAGCGCACCATGGAGCGCCTGATCAAGCTGCACCAGCGGGACCTGCCGCTCCAGCTGGGCACCGTCTACCTGGGCGACGGCGAGTACGCGCCGGTCCCGCTGACCGGGCTGGAGGACCGGCTGGCCGGGCGGCGGCGGGCCGGGCTGCGGGAGATCGTCGCCGAGCTGGACCGTTGGGAGGAGCGGCTGCGGCGGGCCGCCGAGCAGTCCGGCGAGGGCGGCAACGACACCGACCTGGTGCACCAGGCGATCGCCAACGCCGAGCTGTCCCAACTGCGCCGGCACCGGCGGGCGGTGGCCAGGCTGGTGCGGTACCTGCCGCCGAAGCTGCGGGCCGGCTACCTGGCCGGGGCCGGGCCGGAGCAGCAGCGGTACTGGATCGAGCTGTTCGCCGCGCTGCCGCGGTGAACCGGGTACGGGTGGTCAGCTGTCCCGGCCGGTGGGCGGTGGCGCGGTCCGGTGGACGCTCTGCACCGCCGCCACGTCCGCCGGCATCGCCGGCCAGGGCACCTCGGCGCTGAGCGCCTCGAACCGGCGGCGCACCGTGGTGGCGATGCCCTTGCCGAGCACGTAGCGGGTCGGGGAGGCGGCTCGTTCCGCCTGGGCCAGCAGGTGCAGCGCCGCGCGGCTGCGCAGGCCGGTGTTGGCCAGCACCAGGTGGCGCAGCCGGTGCGGGCGCGCCGCCAGCGCGGCCCCGAGCGTGCCCATCGCCTCGGCGTCCAGCCGGTTGTCGGCCGCGCCCAGCACCCCGGCGGCCTTGACCCGGCCCAGGTCCAGCAGCTCCACCCCCGCCGCGGCGGCCGCGGCCACCAGACGGGCGGCCGGCTGCGGCCCGATGCCGTTGCTGGCCAGCGAGAGCCGGCGCAGCCGTCCGGGCGGCGCCTGCTCCAGTGCGGCGGCCACGGTCTGCCCACCGGCGTCGCCGAGGCCGGCCGCCGAGGCGTACAGCTCCTCGGTGGCACCGGCCAGCAGCAGCCGGGCCAGCTGCTCGGCGCCGGCCGGGCCGAGCCGGTTGCCGCCCAGGTAGAGCCGCTCGAAGGTCCGCCCGGTGCGGGCCAGGTGGACCAGCACGGCATCGGCCAGCACCGCCAGCCCGGCCGGGTCCAGGCCGGTCTGCACCAGGTCCAGGGTGCGCAGCTGCTCGGCGGCGGCCACCAGGTCGGCCGCGGCCCGTCCGGCGCCGGTGCCCAGCGGGTTGCGCTTCAGCCAGAGCGCGCGGACGGCCTGCGGCGAGGCCCGCAGTCGGTCGGCGATCCGGCAGGCGCCGGTCGTGGTGATCCCGTTGCAGCCCAGGTAGAGGGTGCGCACGTCGCTGCCGACCGCCCGGGCCGCCACCCGCTCGGCGCCCGCGTCGCCGAGGCCGTCGGTGCCCAGCAGCAGGTGCCGCACCGGGCCCGGGGCCCCGTCGGCGGCGCGCGGTTGCAGCGCCTCGGCCACCAGCAGCGCGCCGTCCGGCCCGAGTTGCTGCTTGCACAGGTCGAGCCGTCCGTCCGGCAGTGCGGTGCCGGCCGGGAAGTCCAGCCGTTCCGCGGCCGGCTGTCCGGCCCGCAGCCAGCTGAGCAGCGGGGCCAGGTCGACCACGGGCCGCGGCACGATCGGGGCGATGCCGTGGGCGGGGTGCTCCGGGGCGGCGAGGTGCGGGGAGCCGGGCTGCGCCGGGGCGGGGTGCGCCGGGGTGGGGTGGTCCGCGGTGCTCACCAGGCCGCCTCTCGGTAGTCCTTCAGGAAGACACCCGCCACCGGGTCGCCCGCCTCGCCGCGCACGATCGGGTCGTACACCCGGGCCGCGCCGTCCACCACGTCCAGCGGGGTGCGGAAGCCGTGCTCCGCGATCCGGGCCTTCTTCGGGGCCGGGTTCTCGTCGGTGATCCAGCCGGTGTCCACGGCGCACATGTGCACGCCCTGCGCGGCGAGTTCGGCCGCGCTGGTCCGGGTGAGCATGTTGAGCGCGGCCTTGGCCATGTTGGTGTGCGGGTGGCCGGCCATCTTGTTGCGCACCTCGAACCGGCCCTCGACGGCGGTCACGTTGACGATGTAGCGGCGCGGCTGCGGGGCGGCCAGCAGCAGCGGCAGCAGCCGGTCGCAGAGCAGCGCCGGGGCCAGCGCGTTGACCAGCTGGGTCTCCAGCAGCTCGGCCGGGTCCAGCTCGCCGAGCTTGGCCGACCAGGAGTTCTGCGGCGCCGGGTCGGGCAGCAGCCCGGCCTCGTCCACCGCGTGCCACAGCTCGGCGTCGGCTCCGGTGCCGGGAGCCGGTCCGCCGGCCAACTCGGCCGCCGGCCAGGCGTCGCGCAGCGCCGGCAGCGGGCGGAAGCCCGGCGCCGACCGCACCGCGACGCCCGGCGGCAGCTCGCCCCGCTCGCCCTCGGCCAGCAGCGCGTACGCCTCGGGCGGGCGGCGCAGGGTCTGGGCGGCGTTGTTGACCAGGATGTCCAGCGGCCGCCCGGAGGCGCGCAGTTGCTCGCAGAGCCCGATCACCTGGCGCGGATCGCGCAGGTCGATGCCGACCACGGTGAGCCGCTCCCACCACTGCTCGCTGCCGGGCGCGGCCCGGAACCGGCGCACCGTGTCGTGCGGGAACCGGCTGGTGACGATCAGTTCGGCGCCGTCCCGGAGCATCATCAGCGCCAGTTGGAAGCCGATCTTCACCCGGCCGCCGGTGAGCAGCGCCCGGCGCCCGCGCAGGTCGGTGCTCAGGCCGCGCCGGCGGCGGTTGTCGTCGGCGCAGGCCGCGCAGAGCGCGTGGTAGAAGCCGTCCACCCGGTGGTAGAGCGACTTGCAGACGTAGCAGCGGCGCGGCCGCAGCAGGCTGGCCACCGCGCCGCGCTGCGCGGGCACCTCGAGCGGGGCGTCCTCGCGGCGGCCCGGGTCGCCGGTGACGGTGCCGGCCAGCGCTGCGGCGTCGATCGCGGACACCTCGGCGCGGCGTGCCTTGCGGCGGAGCTGACGCCCGTCGCGCACGAAGGCCTCGGCCTCGCGCTCGGTGCGCAGCCGCACCGGGTGGTCGACGGGCAGCCGGCGCAGCCGGGCGAGCAGCCGGGAGTAGGCGTCGAGCTCCGCCGGGGTCGGCTCGTCGCCGCCCGGCCGGTCCACCACCGGCGCTGCCGGCTCGGCAAGTGCCGGCTCGGCCAGTCCTGCCGGCTCTGTCAGTTCTGCGTCCTGCACCGCGCCCCCGTTCGTCGCCCTTCCTGCGGGCATGAGTGGCCCCGGCCGGATTCGAACCGGCGTTTCCACCATGACGTAGTGGTGCGCCTGCCTCTGCGCGACGGGGCCGACGGCGCGCGGCGCCGGACAGCGGACGCCATGCTAGCGGGCGCTGCCGACGACGCCGGCGGGCGGTGCCGACCAGCTCGCCGCCGGTCGGCACCGCCGCGCGGGCAGGTCAGCCGGTGCGGCGCAGCGCCCCCTCGGCCCGCAGGGCGGCCAGGGTGGGGTAGCCGTCCACCGCCATCAACAGGTCGGCCTCGGCCAGCAGCGAGCGCAGCACGTGCACGATCCCGTCCTCGCCGCCCACCGCCAGCCCGTACGCGTACGGGCGGCCCACCCCGACCGCCGTTGCGCCCAGCGCCAGCGCCTTGACCACGTCCGCGCCGCTGCGCACCCCCGAGTCGAAGAGCACCGGCAGCTCGCCGGCGGCCTCGACCACCTCGGGCAGCAGGTCGAGCGCCGCGAGGCCGCCGTTGGCCTGCCGGCCGCCGTGGTTGGAGCAGTAGATCCCGTCCACCCCGCCGTCCCGGGCCCGGCGCACGTCCTCCGGGTGGCAGAGGCCCTTGAGGATGATCGGCAGGTCGGTCAGCGAGCGCAGCCAGGGCAGGTCGTCCCAGGTCAACGGGTTGGCGAAGATCCCGGCCCACTCCAGCACGGCGGCCCGCGGGTCCTCCTCCGGCGCCTTGGCCAGCCGTGACCGGAACACCGGGTCGCCGGTGTAGTTGGTCAGGCAGTGGCCGCGCAACTGCGGGAAGGCGCCCAGCACCAGGTCACGCGGTCGCCAGCCGAGCACCCAGGTGTCCAGGGTGACCACGATCCCGCGGAACCCGGCCGCCTCCGCCCGGTGCACCAGGCTCTCCGCCAGCTTGCGGTCGGCCGGGACGTACAGCTGGAAGAAGCCGGGCGTGCCGCCGAACTCGGAAGCCACCTGTTCCATCGGGTCCACGGTGAGGGTGGAGGCCACCATCGGCACCCCGGTCCGGGCGGCCGCCCGGGCGGTGGCCAGGTCGCCGTGCCCGTCCTGCGCGCACAGCCCGATCACCCCGACCGGCGCCATGAACAGCGGCGACGGCAGCCGGTGGCCGAACAGCTCGACCGACAGGTCGCGTTCGGCGGCCCCCACCAGCATCCGCGGCACCAGCCCCCACCGCTCGAAGGCCGCGCTGTTGGCACGCTGGGTCAGCTCGTCCCCGGCGCCTCCCGCCACGTACGACCACAACTCGGCGGGCAGCGCCGCCTCCGCCCGTGCGGCCAACGCGGCGAAGGTCATCGGCAGCCGCGGCAGCACGCCGCCGAGCGCCTCGAGGTGGAGTTCGAGCTGGTAGGCGCCGAAGTTCCTGAACTCGCCCACGGCTTCGTCGGTCATCCCGGCCACGCTCCTCACGGCGTCCTGCCGACGCCCATCGGCCGACCCCGGCCGGCGGGCCGGGGTCACCTGGCACGGTGGCAGACCGCGGGGCGGGGCGCCAGGGGGCACCGGGGTGAGGGAGGCCTGGGGCGTGTCTTTCGGATCACGCCGGGCGGTCGCCGCCGGGGCACGCACCTCGACGGCTTCTCGTCAGTCGCCGATGGCCCCCAGCCTTCGGCCGGGAGGTGCCCCCACCGCATGGACTTCTTCCTCGGCGCCGCCGATGCACGCACCCCAACGCCGCCCGCTGATCCGACGTGATCCGAAAGACACGCCCTACCGGCGGTTCGCCACCGGGTGGGCGGCCGGAGCCGTGGCGGAGTCCTGCTGCGCGCTGATCGCCTCCGCCTGGCGGCGGGCGGCGGCGAGCCACAGGGAGGCTGCTCCGGCCAGCAGGGCGGCCGCGACCACCGCCGTCCAGCCGTGCCGCAGACCGTCCAGCACGGCCTGCGGTCCGCGCGCGGCGCCGAGCAGACTGACCGTCAGCGCCACCCCGACCACCGCGCCGACCTGCCGGGCCATGGTGGTCACCGCCGACCCGGTGGCGAACCGCGCCGGCGGCAGTGCGGCCGCGGCGGCCCCGATCAGCGTAGGCAGCACTAGCCCCACGCCCAGGCCGGTGAGCAGCATGCCCGGCAGCAGTTCGGTGGCGTACCCGGGGCGGACGCCGCCGGCGACCGACCACCAGCCGACGCCGCAGGCGAACAGCAGGGTGCCCAGCGCCGCCAGGCGTCCCGGTCCGAGGGCCCGCACCAGCGCGGCACTGCCCAGGGCGACCGGCGGCACCAGCAGTGGCCCGGGAGCGATGGCCAGGCCGGTGCGCAGCGCGGAGTACCCCCAGACCTGCTGGCACCAGAGGACCGAGCTGAGCAGCATCCCGGCGAAGGCGAGGTTGAACAGCAGGGCGGCGGTGTTGGCGGCCGCGAAGGCGGGCACCCGCAGCAGCGGCAGTTCGACGACGGGCGCCGGATGACGCGCCGAGCGGCGCAGGAACCCGCCGAGCAGCAGCGCCGCGGCCAGCAGGGCGCCGAGCACCCGGGCCGAGGCCCAGCCCCAGTCGTCGCCCTTGACCAGGGCCACCGCGAGCGCGGCGATGGCGGCGGTGAGCAGCCCCGCACCGAGCAGGTCCGGCAGCGGACCGCTCTCCCGGCCGCCCACCCTGGGCAGCACGCGGACGCCCGCGACCAGGGCGAGAAGGCCGACCGGGACGTTGGCGAGGAACACCCAGCGCCAGTCGGCCTCGACCAGCAGCCCGCCGAGGACCGGGCCGAGACCGGCAGCGATCCCGCCGATCGACGCCCAGGCCCGGACGGCGCCCGGGCGTTCGGCCGGCGGCGTGGCGTCGAGCAGCAGCGCCAGCGAGGTGGGGATCAGCGCGGCGGCGCCCGCAGCCTGGACCACCCGGGCGGCGTCGAGCCAACCCACCGCCGGGGTGAGCGCGCAGAGTGCGGAGGCGACGGTGAAGACCGCGAGCCCGGCGAGGAACACCGCCCGGTGGCCGACCCGGTCGGCCAGCCGCCCGGCGGCGACCAGCAGGGCGGCGAACACGATCGCATAGCCGTTGAGCACCCAGGACAGGGTCGCCAGGCTGCTGCCGTGGAAGTGGCGCTGCATCGCCGGCAGCGCGACGTTGACGATGAACAGGTCGAGGTTCGAGACGAAGACCGCCGCGGCGACGACCAGGAACGCGGTGCGGCGGCGCGGGGCGGACGATGGGGTGGCGACTGAGATTGATTTTCCAACTCTCTCCATGGCGCGGAACGCTAGCGGGAGTGAGTTTGAATACGCAACCCATGGGGTGAAGTCGCTCGCCACGGTGGGTCAGGAGGTGGCAGCCGGACGCGCGGTGAGCAGTGTCGGTGCGGCGGGACTACGCGGGGAGCTGGGCCTCGAAGGCGGCGGTCATCCCAGGTAGGGCGTTGCCCGGTGCTCCAGGAAGTGCCGGAGCCGGAGTCGTTGGGTGTGATGCATCGGCAGGGCGTCGATGTCGACGGGGGCGACGAACCGGAGGTCCGTGGACTCGCTGGAGATGCGCAGGTCACCGCCCGTGATGCGGGCGGTGAAGCAGACGTTGAACTGCTGGCGGACCTCACCGTCCGAGTACGCGATGACATGCCGGGGGTCGGTGTAGGTTCCGACCAGACCGGTGATCTCGACGTCGAGTCCGGTCTCTTCCCGGACCTCTCGAACGGCCGTTCCGGGAAGCGACTCTCCGAGGTCCATCGTCCCGCCGGGCAACGCGTACAGCCCGTTGTCGGTCCGTCGTTGCAGCAGGACGCGGCCCTCGTCGTCGGTCACGACGGCGGATGCCGCCACGACGAGCCGGGTCGGCTCGGGGGCGCCGGGGGCGTCGTAGTACTCGGTTCGTGCCACGTGATCAGTTCTCCTCGACCGGTCGGGTGGTGTCCCACACTGCGTCGAAGCTTGCAGCATAGGTGTCGAACAGCGTCCCTCCGTCAGACTGCCGCAGGTGCCAGACGGGAGCGCCGAAGGCGTTGACGCCCCACACATGGGCGTTCACGAGTACCTGGTCATCTGCGCGGTACAGACTGTTGTACAGCGTCGTCTCGTGGGTGCGGATCGTGATTCCCAGGGTCCCCAGGAGTGGTCGGTAGTGCAGGAGCGCAAGCCTGCAGCGGGACTCGATACCGTGGCCGAACTTCTCCTCCTCCCCGCGCCGTCTGACGTTTGCGCTGACTGGGTCGCCCAGGGCGATCCGGACCGTGCAGCCCTCGGCAGCGCGCTCACGGAGCAGGTGGTTCAGACGGGGGTACGCCTCATGGAGGAAGACCGCCGCGTAGACCAGAACGTCAATCCGCTCCGTGGCCTTGCCGAGCAGGTCCACGAAGACCGAAACCGGTAGGTCGGCCCGCTGTTGATTGGGTCCTTGTGCGGGGACGTTCTATCGCGTGAGGGACGTCCCCAAGTGCCCTTCGTACGAGGTTCCACCGTCCCGAGTGGTTGCCGGAACTTGGTGTCCTCCGAGTAGTCGGCACCTCGGCAACCACCGTAGGAAGGAAGTGGTATGAGCACTGCAGCTCCGTGGGGTACCACGAGGATGGGGCCGTTCGTGGAGTCCGGGCGCCTGCCCGTGCTCACCTCGGTCATCGACCCCGAATCGCAGGTCGCCGTGTACTACGACGACCAGGGGCGTGCGGTCGAGATGGGGGCGCACGGCACCAGTACCGAAACCAGTACGCCCACCAGCACGGGAGGTGGCGACGGCCGGAGCGGCGAGCAGAACCAGCCGACCGACATCGACAGCGTGCCCGCCAACGACCAGGACCAGGGCACCGGCTGACATGAGCGACGATCGGCCCGGATCCGTACTGGTCCTGACCAACTCACGCGACAGTACGGCGGATGTGGTTCTTCGCATCCTCGCTGAGCGTCGGGTCCCGGTCGTGCGCGTGGACCCCGCTGTCGATCTCCACAGTGGTGCCTCGCTGACTGCCAGGTACGACGCTGGTGGTCAGCGGGGCACACTGGTGACGCCGACTCGCGCACTCGACCTTCGACACGTCCGGTCGGTCTGGTGGAGACGCCCCACGGCGTACTGTGGCCCGTCCGACCTCGATGGTCAGGACGCCGAGTTCGCCGGCTCGCAGATGTTCTGGGGAGTCGGCGGCATTCTTGCTTCACTGCCTGGAGCGCACTACATGAATCACCCGTGGCAGATCAGGAACGGAGAGTACAAACCAGCTCAGTTGGCCGCCGCGCTGCGTTGTGGCCTCCGGGTACCCGAGACGACCATCACGCTGGACCCCGCTGAGGCCCGCAGGTTCTGCGCTGGGCGGTCCGCCGTCTACAAGCCGTTGTGGAACACCCGGTACCGCGACCTGAACGACAAGGCACAGCAGGTCTGGGTACGAGTGGTCGATCCGGCCGACATCACCGACAGGATCTCCGCCTGCCCTCACTTGTTCCAAGCGAAGGTCGAGAAGATCTTCGACGTGCGACTGACGGCTGTTGGCACGCGGCTGTTCGCCACTCGGATCACGAGCCCGGAACTCGATTGGCGGCGACGGCAGGACCTGCTGACCTATGAGCCCATCAGCACACCGGACTCCGTGGCGGCCTCGGTCGCCCGCTACCTCAGCGAGATGGGTCTTGTCTTCGGAGCCTTCGATTTCGCCGTGACAGCTGACGGTGACTGGTACTTCCTTGAATGCAACCCCAGTGGCCAGTGGGCCTGGTTCCCTGCCGAGATCACTACGCCCATCGCCCGTGCGATCGCCGATGAACTGGAGAGCCCGCAATGACGTCTCCCGAACGCCTGAGGGCAAGGCTGGTGGACAAGCTCATCACGGCCGGCACGCTGACCGACCCGGCCTGGCGCACGGCCGCCGAGGTGGTACCCCGTGAGCTGTTCGTCAGCAGCTTCTTCGCAGAGGTGGCGGGCAGCAACCCGACCAGTTATCGCGCGACCCACCCGGACGCCCCCGGCTGGCTCGAAGCCGTGTACGGCGACGAGACGCTGGTCACCCAACTCGACGGTCGGATCGGCCCGGCGGACGTCGGCGGGCGGCCCGTGAGCGGTGCGCCGTCGTCGTCCTCGACGCTCCCCTCCCTGGTACTCGGCATGTGGCAGCAACTCGACGTCGCCGATGGGCACCGCGTGCTCGAAATCGGTACCGGGACCGGCTATTCGACGGCCCTGGGGGCACATCGGCTCGGCTCGGCGAACCTCGTCAGCGTCGAGGTGGACCCGGGCGTCGCCGAACGTGCCGGGCGCGCGATCACGGCGGCCGGGTACACACCGACCTTGGTGGTCGGCGACGGCCTCGGCGGTCACCGCGATGGCGCACCCTACGATCGGCTGATCGCCACCTGCTCGGTGCGTTACGTGCCGATGCCGTGGCTGTACCAGGTGAACCCAGGTGGCAGGATTCTGGTCACCCTGACCGGGTGGAGCTTCCGGTTCGGCCTCGCCCTGTTGACCGTGTCCGAGCCCGGACGCGCAACCGGCCGGTTCCTGCCCGGGTACACGAGTTTCATGGTGGCGCGCCCGCACGACCGGCCGCCTCGGCAGACGCTCTGGCTCATGCCCGGCGACGAACGGCCGACGCGGATCGACCCGGCCCTGATCAGTGACTGGACCGGCGGTTGGGTCGCCCAACTCGCCGCCCCGAGCGCCGAGCAGATGGGTATGGGCGGACAGCAGATCCTGTCGGACGTGGCCACCGGCTCCCAGGCTCGAACGACGCACGGTCCCGACGGCGGGTGGACCGTGACCCAGCGCGGGCCGTTGCGGCTCTGGGACCAGGTGGAGGACGCCGTCCTGGTCTGGCAGGCGGCCGGTTCACCGCATCAGGAGGGGTTCGGGATCACGATCACCGAGAACGGGCAGCGGGTGTGGATCGGCAGCGAGGACGGGCCCGGGTGGGACCTGCCGATCTGAGTGCGCTGCCCGGGTGACCGCATGGCGCAAGGCTGGTGCGGTCACCCGGGGTGGGCGGGACTACGCGGGGAGCTGGGCCTCGATGGCGGCGAGCAGGTCCGCGTCCTCCGGGGTGGTGCGGGGGCGGAAGCGGGCGACCGCGCTGCCGTCGGGGGCGATCAGGAACTTCTCGAAGTTCCACTGCACGTCGCCCGCCTCGCCGGCGGCGTCAGCCAGCTCGGTCAGCTGCTGGTAGAGCGGGTGGCGGTCGGCGCCGTTGACCTCGATCTTCGCCAGCAGTGGGAAGGAGACGCCGTAGGTGGTGGAGCAGAACTCCTGGATCTCCTCCGCGCTGCCCGGCTCCTGCCCGCCGAACTGGTTGCACGGCACGCCGAGCACCGTGAACCCGCGGTCCGCGTACTGCTTCTGCAGCTGCTCCAGGCCGGTGTACTGCGGGGTCAGGCCGCACTTGGAGGCGACGTTGACCAGCAGGACCGCCTTGCCGGTGTAGTCGGCGAGGCTGGTCGGGCGGCCGTCGAGGGTCTGCAGGGGGATCTGGGCCAGGGTCATCTGGGGTTTCCTTCCGAGGGACGTCATGGGTCAGGGCTTTTCTACCAGGGGCAGTCCCAGCGCCTGCGCGAGCAGTCGGTAGGACTCGTGCAGGGCGGGACGGTCGTAGGCGTGGGTGGTGACCAGGAACTCGTCGGCTCCGGTGCGCGCCAGCAGCCCGCGGACCTCCGCAGCTGCCCGGTCGGGGGTGCCGGCGATCTGGCCGGTGACGGCCTGCTGGAACGCGGCCTGCTCGCGGGGGGTCATCGAGCGGGAGAGCACGTCCGACTCCGGGGCGAGCGGCGGGAACTCACCGTGGGTGCGCGAGTACGCGGTCGACCAGGCCTCCGACACCAGCAGCCGCTGCGCCGCCTCCGTGGTCTCCGCGACCGCGACGTTGCCGGAGATCACCACGTAGGGCCGAGCGGCCTGCGCGGAGGGCCGGAACCCGCTGCGGTAGCGGTCGATCGCCTCCACCATCTTCTCCTCGCCGCGCAGCCCGCCGATCACCAGCGGCAGCCCGGCTGCCGCGGCGAGGTCGGCCCCGGTGCCGGTGGCGAGGACGAAGGCGGGCACCGTGAGGCCCTCGGCGGGGCGGGCGTGCACGTCGGTGCGGCTGCGCCCGGTGCCGTCGAAGTAGGCCAGCAGTTCGGTGATCTGTTCGGCGAAGCGGTCGGCGGCGTCTTTCTCCCGGCCGAGCGCGCGGCGCACCCCGTCGGTGAAGGCCACCGAGCGCCCCAGCCCCATGTCGATCCGCTCCGGGAAGAGGGCGGCGAGCACCCCGAACTGCTCGGCGACCACCAGCGGCTGGTGGTTGGGCAGCATCACGCCGCCGGTGCCCACCCGGATCCGCGAGGTCGCGCCGGCCACCGCCGCGGCCAGGACGGTCGGCGCCGACCCGGCGACCCCGGGCACGCCGTGGTGCTCGGCCACCCAGAACCGATGGTAGCCCAGCTGCTCCGCCCACTGCGCGAACGCCACGGTCTCCCGCACCGCCGCCGCGGCCGGGTACCCCTCGCGCACCCGCGACCGGTCCAGCACCGACAGCCGCACCGCGGGTTCCGCTCCGGTTCCGTCCGCCTGCCCAGTCACGACACTCACCACGCTCACGCCCGCTTGCAACACCGGGCGGCCGGGGTGGCATTCCGCCTGCTCCGCGCCGCGCCGCACCCTGGCCGGCGGGGTGCGCGGTCAGCGGCCGGGCAGCAGTGCGACCCGGCGCCCGTGCAGCTCGCCCCGCTCCAGCCGCCGGTGGGTCTCGGCGGCGGCGCTCAGCGGCAGCCGCTCGAGGGCGCGCGGCCGCAGCCGGCCGGCGGCCAGCAGGCGGTTGACGGTCACCGCGGCCTCGGCCAGCTCGGCGGTGCCGGCGTGCGAGATGACGAAGCCGACGATCGAGCCGTCCTTCAGGTACAGGCGGCGCGCCGGCAGCACCGGCTCGGGCTGCTTGACCGCCAGCAGCACGATCCGGCCGCGCGGGGCCAGCAGCTCGACGGCGCCGGTCAGGTCGTTCTGCCCGGAGGTGTCCAGGTAGAGGTCCACCCCGCCGGGGCAGGCGCGGTCGAGCTCGGCGGCCAGGGCGGGATCCCGGTAGTCCAGGGCCACCTCGGCGCCGAGCGAGCGGCAGTACTCCAGGTCCCCGGCCGCGGCGGTGGTCACCACCCGGGCGCCCGCCTCGGCGGCCAGCACCAGCAGCGCGCTGCCCACGTTGCCGGCGCCACCGATCACCAGCACCGTCCGGCCGGCCCGCAGCCGGCCGTGGGTGACCAGGGCGAGGTGGGCGGTGGCGGCCGGATGGACCATGGTCACCGCCTCGACCGGGTCCACGCCGGCGGGCAGCCGGTAGAGCCGGTCGGCCGCCACCACGGCCTGCTCGGCGGCGGCGCCCTGCCGTCCCTCGTGGCCCAGGCTGTTGGACCACACCAGGTCGCCGACGACGAACCCGGGCGCCCCGGGCCCGGCCGCCAGCACGGTGCCGACCAGGTCCCGGCCGACCACCAGCGGGAACGGCACCGGGGTCCGGAAGGCACCGGAGCGGAGCAGGGTGTCCACCGGGTTCACGGTGGTGGCCAGGACCCCGACCAGGACGTCGGTCGGCCCGGGCACCGGCGCCGGCAGCTCGCCGTGGACGATGTTCTCCGGCGGGCCGAGGGCCTCGATGAAGGCTGCGCGCATGGGTGACTCTCGACTCTTCCAGGTCGGTGGGGCGTGACGGCCCCGACAGACGGGATCCGGTTCGGCGGTGGCGGTCGGGGCTCAGACGATGACCCCGGTCAGCTCCGTCCCGCCCGGTACCGGCGCGAGCTCGGCCGGCGGCGGGTCGACCGCCGGCACGCCGGCCGGCGGCAGCGCGAGCACCGCGCGGGCGATCGCGTCGGAGTCGCCCAGCGTCACCGAGTCCACCCCCGGCCGGATCCCGGCCGCGGTGACCCAGTGCACCGACTCGGTCGGCACGCCGTACGCGAAGCGGCGCGGGTGCGCCCGGCCGCGGGCGTCCAGCAGGTGGTACGGCCGTGCGGTGACGGCCAGTCCGCCGGTCTCGTAGCTGCCGCCGCGCTGCGCCGCGATCCGGTAGGTGGTGCACTGCTCGGTGCTCAGCAGGTGCCGGAGCAGCGGGTCGGCGGTGCGCCGCAGGTCGGGTTCGGGGAGCCGGGCCTCCAGCAGCACCGTGGCGCGCACCTCGGGCCCGGGGACCAGGGTGGAGCAGGCGGTGAACGCGGGGACGGCCGGGTCGATCCGGATCTGCGTTCCGGGGCCGGTCGGCACCACCAGGCCCGCCTCGATCAGCGCGATCAGCTCCTCGATCCGCGAGGCCGGCGGGCCGATCGACAGGAAGGCGTTCAGCGGGGTGTACCAGCCCGCCAGCTCGTCCCGGTACGAGTCCCCGGCCAGGCCGCCGTGGTCGACGGCGAGCCGGATCTCGTTGCGCAGGTCGCGCAGCACGTCCAGGGCGGCCTTCAGCGGCCCGCTCACGTTGCCCGCCCGGGCAGCTTGGACGTCCCGGGCCAGGTACCCCAGCAGCCAGCTCCGGAACTCGTCGCGGCTGCCGAACTCCTCGCCGAGGTAGGGCTTGGCGAGCCGCTCCCAGTCCCAGCGGTCGGCCGGCGCGATCGCGAACTCGTCCAGCACGGACGGCAGGTGCGCGGGCGGTGCGGTCAGGTAGCGGTCCCGCAGGCGCTCGCCGTCCGGGGCGCGGCCGCGGGTGCCCAGCAGGGTCGTGTAGTAGACGCTCTCCACCTCGCGGGCGATCAGCGGCCACAGGGCGGTCTCGAAGCGCACCGGCGTGCCGCCCGCGGCCCGTCGGCGCAGCCCCGCGACGTGTTCCGCGGTCAGCAGCCGCGGCAGGTACCGGCCGTGCGCCCCCTTCTCGTTCTCGCCGCGGGAGTGGTAGGGCACCCCGCGCCGCGAGCTGGCGTACAGCACCGGCTCGCGGCCGCTGGCGCGGTAGACCAGCCGGCCGTCGCGCCGGGTGAAGCTGCCGCCGCGGCCGACCGTGAACAGGGCCATGTGGTCGAAGAAGTTGAGGCCCATCCCGCGGACCAGGACGGACTGGCCGGGCCGGATCCCGTCGAGGTCGAGGTCGGCCGGGTTGGCCGGGGTGAGGTACGTGAGGTGGTGGATCCGGGCCAGGCTCGCGGTCCGCTCCTCGCGGGGCGTCGGCCGGGCCGGCACGTGGCCCTGGGCCAGCACCACCGCGTCCAGCCGGTTCAGCCGGGTGCCGTCCGCCAGGCGGATGCCCTGCGGGCCGCCGACCACCCCGAGCACGTCGGCGAGGGCGAGCGCCTGCGAGCGGTGCACCCGGACCGTGACGTGGGCCGGGGCCAGGGCCACCACCCGCTCGAAGCAGTGGTGCAGGTAGCGCCCGTAGAAGGCCCGGGTGGGGTAGCTGTTCGGGGTGAGGTCGCGGGCCTCGGCCAGGGTGGCCTGGTCCAACCCGGATGCCGCCGCGGAGGCCACCCCAGAGGCCGCCCCCGGCGCCGGCAGGGACTTGGCCCACTCGTAGAGCGAGGGACCGGGCTCGATCGGCCCCTCGATCAGCACGCTGTCGTCGGTGTAGCTGGTGATCTGCGCGGCGACGGTGTTCATCAGCAGGTACCGCGACTGCTCCGGGCGCCAGACCGCGCCGGCGCCGGGTGCGGCCGGGTCGACCACGTGCACCAGCAGGGCGCGCGTCCCGGGCGCGGCCCGCGCGTTGGCGCAGAGCCGTTCCAGCAGGGACAGCCCGCGCGGGCCGGCCCCGACGATGCAGATCTCCGTCTGACTGCTGCTCATGACTGCCTTTCCGGGCCGCCGGCGCGGATGCGGCCGGGACGGTGGCGGGGGCGAGGGCGGTGGCGGGAGGTGCCGCGCGGCCGCCGGCACGGGGGTGGCCAGCGGGCGCGCGGCAGCTGTGGTGCGGCCGGTCGGTCGGGCTCAGCCCGCGACCGGGCCGGCCGCCACCAGGCGGGCCAGCTCCAAGCGCTTGATCTTGGTGGTCGCGGTCTGCGGCAGGTCCGTGCGCCGCCACTGCAGCGGGGGAGCCATCGGCGGCAGCCCCGAGGCCGCCGCCTGCCAGGCGTCCCGGTCCAGCGGTGCGTCGTCCTTGGTGCAGACCACCGGCAGGGCACGGCCGTCCGGACCCGGGATGATGACCACCTCGGCGAGCTCGGCGAGCCGGCCGAGCAGGGCGTCCTCGGCGGCCAGCGTGCTGCCGAAGCCCTCGATCAGGTCGACCTCGCGGTCCAGCAGGTGCACGCAGCCCCACTTGGTGCGGTAGCCGACGTCGCCCATCCGCCACCAGCCGCCGGCCGACACCTGCCGGTCGTAGCGCTCCTGCTCGCCCAGGTAGGTGACGATCCGTCCGTCGCTGCGCACCTCGATGTAGCCCGGGTTGCTGCTGGACGGCGGGGCGCCGTTGCGGCTGACCACCCGGACCCCGGTCATCCCGGGGAACGGCATGCCCACGCAGCGCCCGTCGGCCTCCGGCCCCCGGTGCGGGCCGAAGGAGCGCACCACCGCCGGCCCGACCTCGCTCTGCCCGTACAGTTGCCCGAAGACCGGCGCCGTGCGCCGGCTGGCGCCCAGCAGCCGCTGCACGGTGCGCGGGTGGATCGCGTCGAAGGTGCTGCTGAACAGCTTGACGTTGGCCAGCGGCCGGCGCGGGTCGTCGGCCAACTCCTCCCACTCCATGAAGGAGTTGGGGTGCGCCTCCAGGATGCCGGGCCGCATCCGGGCGAACAGGTCGGCCACCCGCCCCGGGTCGGAGTCGGCGAGCACGATGATCGGGAAGCCGCGCAGCAGCGAGATGCTGAGGGCGGTGAACAGCCGGGAGTGGACGAAGGAGACGTGCATCGCGATGATCTCCCGCCGGGGGACCACGGGGGAGAGCGCGGTCGCCTGCGGTCGGTAGCGGGCCTGCATGGTGCGGCCGGTGTGGACGGCCAGTTTGGGCGTGCCGGTGGTGCCGGAGGTGTGGGTGATCAGCATCGGGTGCTCCGCGGGCATGGTCACCGCCGGGACCCGGGGCGCGCCGGCCAGGTCGGCCAGGGCGGTCGCCCGCGGGTGGGACCCGGTGGCGAGCAGCACCCGCTCGGCCCGTTCGAACACCGTCTCCGGCAGTGCCGAGCCCACCTTGGCCTCGTCGGTGACCAGGTAGGGGCGGTCGGCCCGGCGCACCAGCTCGGCCACCGTCCCGCCGTCCAGCTGCGGCGACAGCAGCACCGGGACGGCGCCGATCCGTACGGCGGCGCAGGCCAGCAGCGTGATGTCGAAGCCGTCGGACTTGTGGATCACCACCCGGTCGGTCGGCCGCACCCGGGCCGCCCACAGTCGGGCGGCGAAGTCGTCCACCAGGTCGGCGAGTTCCGAGACCGTGGCGCGGCGCCCGAGCTCCGGGGCGATGTCCAGGGTGTGGTCGAGGACGATGACGTTGGCGGGGTGCCGGGCGGCGGCCCGCGCGAAGAGCGTGCCCAGTCGCATGCCCCGGTTGGCTACGCGCTGCAGGAACATCCGCGGTCTCCCTCGTGCCGCGTCCGGGGACGCGGGTCGGTCGGATGGACGCGGTGCCGGCCCCGGCCGGCACCGCCGCTGGTGGGCGTCACTGCTGCCGTGACGTCAGTGCTGCTCGGTCGGCTCGGTCTGCTCGGTCGGCTCGGTCTTCTCGGCGAGGGCCTTGATGCGGCCGAGCGTGGCGCGGATGTCGCCCTCCAGCTTGACCGCCCAGTCGGCGTAGAAGGTCCTGGTCTCGGCCTCGTCCAGGCCGGAGACGATCCGCAGGATGCCCTTGGTCGGACGGTTCATCCGGAACCGGTGGACCAGGACGCTGCCCGCACCGTCCGGGGTGATGTCGTAGGCCCAGACGCTGTCCTCCTTGACGCCGTCGCTGTTGTACATCTGCCAGGAGAAGATCCGTCCCGGGTCGGCGGCCACGACCTCGGACTGGGTCGTCCAGGCCCCGCGCGGCACCGGCGCCCAGGCGACCACGTCGTCGTGCCGGAAGTTCGCGCTGCGGAAGATCGCGCCCACGGTGGACGGCTCCCCGGAGACCCACTCGATGCTCTTGCACTCGCGGCTCCACTCCTTGCTGCGGGCCACGTCGCTGACCACCGCGTAGATCTCCAACGGGCTGGCGGAGATCCGCAGTTCGGCGCTGACCTGGAAGAGCGGCTGCTGGTCGGCGGGCTGACTCGTCATGGTGGTCCAGCTTCCTGGCTAGGCAGGCAACGGCGTTGCCTTGCGGGTCGACCGCGGGTGCGGCGCAGTGGGTCCGGGCCCGCCGGCTGGGGCGGGCGCCGCCGGGTACGTCGGCACGGCGGTGGGAACGGGTCGGCGTCGGTACGGCGTCGCCGGGTGGGCGCGGGGTCCGCCGGCCGGCGAGGCTGCGGGTCCCACGCGGGGGCTGTTCGCCCGAATTGCGTTGCCAGCCTATGGAGCTCGAGCGGGGCTCCTGTACCCCTAGAGCCCCCTAAAAGGGGGTGGCGGCGTGCAGGGTTGCCGCAGGCCGGCGGGTAGGGGAGTAGCAATGGGGGTGGCGACGGGGCCCGCCCGCCGCACGGGCCCGGAGCACGCGAAGAGCCGCCGCGACCGGTCGGTGAGACTAGCGGGGGGGGGATTGCTAAGAATGTAAATGGGGGGGGGGTGTAGAAATATTTTGAGTACCACCCCCTGTCCACGAAAGCAAAACACTCCC
>NZ_JBNQTI010000150.1:0-23980 GCF_050325825.1 Kitasatospora sp. LaBMicrA B282 | reverse complement strand
CGACCGCCGCCTCGGCGCCGCCGTGCTCGCCGCCAGAGACGAGCTGCTCGCCGACCGGATGAGCTGAGCGGACGCCGCGCGACGGTCGAGTCAGTGGTCGCTGAAGCTGCCGATCCCGGCCGGCACGTGGGCGCCGGTGCCCGGGGCCAGCGCGATGGCGGGGCCGACGCACCACGGGTTGCCGTAGAGGTAGAGCGGGCCGTCGGTCTGGTTGTTCAGCACGTGGGCCGTGGTCGGCAGGCCCTGGCAGCCGGTCGGGTTGTTCCGGACGTCCAGCGGCTGGTAGTCGACGGAGAAGATCACCGCCTGCCCGGTGTTGGCCTGGGCGGGCACCGCGGCCAGGCCCAGCAGCGAGGTGGCGGCGAGGAGCAGGGTGAGAGATGTGCGCTTCATGCCCCAGACCGTGGCACAGGGTCACCGTTCGGACGCATACTGACACTTGCCGTGGTTGACGTCCGGTCAATCCCGGGGGTGAATACGGCTGCCGGACGGGTGAACATCGGCGTGGCCGGCGGTTCGCTCCGCCCGGTGTCCCCTAAGGTTCTCCCTGGTGAGACCCGCAGCGCGGCAGACCCGCAACGCGTAGGTAGGGCGGGTGGGACTCGAACCCACGACCCAGGGATTATGAGTCCCCTGCTCTAACCGGCTGAGCTACCGCCCCGACTCACCGCGTCGGAACGACCACCACCGTGGCCCTCCATCGCAGCACAGACGGCCCCGCAGGGCCGCCTCGGGCAGCATATCCGGTCGATCAGCCGTGGTGCGCGCCGGGGGCGCAGCACGGATGCGCTCCCGGGCCCGGTCATGCCGCCGGCAGGCGGCCCCGGCGCCGTAGGCTGCCAGGTGGCGCGCCGCTGCCGCCCGGGTGACACCGGGGTGGCCGGCCGGCGAGGGCCAGGCTGCCGAGGAAGCTGCGGAGGTAGGCATGACGGCCCGTAAGGTGGCGCTCGGTCTGGCGGCCGCGCTGGTCCTCCCGCTCGGCACGGTCGGCTGCGCCACCACGGAGGGCCAGGACGGCGGCAGCGCGCTCTTCCTGACGCCGCCGCCCGGCACCGCCGAGTCCGCCGCCGGACACCTCCCGGGCGGCTCCGGGTGGAGCCGGCACCGCTTCCTGGGCGCCTTCGACAAGCACAAGGGCAAGACCAGGACCGCCGCCCCCACCCCGATCAACGCGCTGGTCGGCGCGGTCTTCACCAACGACGCCTCCGGGGACCACTTCTGCACCGCGAGCGTGGTGGACAGCGCCGGGCAGAACCTGATCGTGACGGCCGCGCACTGCGTCTACGACCCCGGCATCGGCCAGCGCTCGGACCTGGTCTTCGTCCCCGGCTACCGCGGCGGGGACGCCCCGAACGGGGTCTGGCCGCTGGCCGCGATCACCGTGGACCAGAGCTGGGCGGAGGACGGCAACCCGGACATGGACGTCGCCTTCGCCGTGGTGCAGCCGCAGAACGGCCGGCAGGTGCAGCAGGTGCTCGGCGCCAACAAGCTGGGCGTCGACATGGGCTACCAGCTGCCGGTGAAGCTGACCGGCTACCCGAGCAGCGCGGACGTGCCCATCACCTGCGTGAACACCACCTCCCAGCAGAGCCAGACCCAGCTGCGGATCGACTGCCCGGAGTACACCGGCGGCACCAGCGGCAGCCCGTGGGTGACCGACCTCGACCCGAAGACCAGGACCGGCACGGTGGTCGGCGTGATCGGCGGCTACCAGCAGGGCGGGGACACCCCCGACACCTCCTACACCAGCTACTTCGGCGACGCCGTGCAGCGGCTCTACGACCGCGCCACCGGCTGACCGGAGCCCGCGGGACACCGGACCCGCCGCTCGGGGGGGGCACCGGGTCGGCCGGGCCGGGCCGAGCGGCACCGGGCCTGGCGTCGGGGCCGTGCGGCCTGGTAGATCTTGGGGTCGACGTCCGGCGCGACCGTGCTCCGGAGCTGACCGGGAGGTGCGCCTGATGGCCGGACGCGGGCGGTCGCGCGGCGCGCTCGCGCTCACCGTGGCGCTGGCCGGGGCGCTGGGCCCGGTCGGCTGCACCCCGGCACTGTCGGGCGAGCACCCGCCGCCGCTGCAGAACGCCGCCCCCGCCCCGGCGGACACCCACTCCGACCGGGTCGGCGTGCTGCTGCTCGACCAGGGGGCCACCCGCTCCTGCACCGCCAGCGTGGTGGACAGCCCGGGCCACGACCTGCTGGTCACCGCCGCGCACTGCGTCACCGACGCCGGCGGCACCCCGGTGACCGGCCTGGTCTTCGCCCCCGGCTACCGCGACGGCGGCACCCCGCTCGGCGAGTGGACCGTCGACAAGGTGGTGGTCGACCCGCGCTGGAGCGACAACGCCGACCCGGAGTACGACGTGGCCTTCCTCACGGTCGGGCCGGCCGCCGGCCGGCAGATCGAGGACGTGGTCGGCGGCAACCCGATCGGGGTGAACCGCGGCTTCGGCCTGGCGGTGACGATCACCGGCTACCCGTACGACCACGAGGAGCCGATCACCTGCTCCACCACGACCACGGCGCAGAGCTCGACCCAGGAGCGCTTCGACTGCGGCGGCTTCTCGGACGGCACCAGCGGCAGCCCCTGGCTCACCCCGGACGGCTCGGTGGTCGGCGTGATCGGCGGCTACCAGCAGGGCGGGGACACCCCCGACATCTCGTACAGCGTCAGCTTCGACGACCGGGTCTCGTCGCTCTACCGGCAGGCGACCGCCTGAGCCGCGAGCTGCGACGCAACGCGCGGGCGGCAGCGCAACGCGAGAGCGGCAGGGCAACGCAGAGCGCCCTCCGGCGGGGCCGGAGGGCGCTCGGTGCAGCTCCCCCAATTGGACTCGAACCAATAACCTGCCGATTAACAGTCGGCTGCTCTGCCAATTGAGCTATGGGGGATCGCGCGGCCAAGTACCACCAGGCCAGGCCCGGAGAACGGCACTTGAGCTCCCGCAATTGGACTCGAACCAATAACCTGCCGATTAACAGTCGGCTGCTCTGCCAATTGAGCTATGCGGGATTGAGTGGTTTGCGGCACGCGCACTGTCGGGCGCTTGCTGCGGGACATACATTAGCGCATCCAGGGGGGTGGTCCGCCAATCGCTTTCCCGGCGACCGGCCCCCGGGGCGGCTCACCGGCCCCGGCCGTGCGCGGTCACTGCCCCGGTCGGCGCGCCCGGCGAGCCGGGCGTGCTCCGGCCGGGGATGCTGGGGGCACGCGCCGGGCGGTTCGCCGCGGGGCGGGACGGGTAGGGCAACGCGGCAAGCGCCGCGTGATGAGGGTGGAGGCCGAAGATGTGGAAGCTGTCGTTCGTCGTGGGGGCCGCGGCCGGCTACGTCCTGGGGGCCAAGGCCGGCCGGCAGCGCTATGAGCAGATCGCGACCGTCGCGCGGAAGGTCGCCGAGCACCCGATGGTGCAGGACGCCACCCGGCGGGCCAAGGACTCGGCCGGTTCGGCCGCCGGGCGCGCGGTGGACGCGGTCACCGGGAAGGTCGGCGACAAGCTGCCGCCGGCGCTCTCCGAGCACCTCCCGTCCCGCGGCCGGCGCCGGGCCGAGGACGACAGTTGGGGTACGGTGCGCCCCTGAGCCGCGGGCCGGGAAGCCGGTGCGCGGTACCGAGTGGGCAACACTTGCGCCGGGCGGCTGAGCGCGCGGCCCTCGCTGCGGCATGATCTCTACCATGGCCATCGTCGCGGGCATCGACAGCTCGACCCTCCGCACCCGGATCGTCGCGTGTGACGCGGACACCGGAGCCGTGCTGCGCGCGGGCAAGGCCCCGCACCCGGCCTCCGAGGCCTCGCAGGCGCGGGCCACCGAGGCGGACCCGCAGTCCTGGCTGCACTCGCTGGGCGACGCCGCCACCGGCGGGCTGCTGGAGGGGGTGCGGGCGATCGGGGTCTCCGCCCAGCAGCACAGCATGATCGGGCTGGACGCGGGCGGGGTGCTGGTCCGGCCGGCCCTGCTGTGGACCGACCCGCGCTCCTCCGGCGCCGCGGCCGCGCTGGTCGACGCGCTCGGCGGCCCGGCCGCCTGGACCGAGGCGATCGGCGCGGTGCCGGCCGCCACCTACACCATCGCCAAGCTGCGCTGGCTGGCCGAGTTCGAGCCGGCCAACGCGCGCCGGATCGCCGAGGTGCTGCTGCCGCACGACTGGCTGGTCTGGCAGCTGCTCGGCCACCCGCAGCGGCGCACCACCGACCGCGGCGACGCCTCCGGCACCGGGTACTGGTCGCCGATCACCGGCGAGTACCGGCAGGACCTGGTCAAGCTGGCGCTCGGCCACGAACTGCTCCGACTGCCCGAGGTGCTCGGGCCGAACGAGCCGGCCGGGCACACCCCCGAGGGCCTGCTGATCTCGGCCGGCACCGGCGACAACATGGCCGCCGCGCTCGGCCTCGGCCTGGTGCCGGGCGACGCGGTGGTCTCGCTCGGCGCCTTCGGCACCATCTTCGCGGTGCACGACCAGCCGGTGGTCGATCCCAAGGGGACCGTCTCCTCGTTCGCCGACGCCACCGGGCGGCACCTGCCGATGATCGGCACGCTCAACGCCGCCCAGGTGCTGCACTCCACCGCCAACCTGCTCGGCCGGGACCTGGAGGGCCTGAGCGAACTGGCGCTGCGCTCCTCCCCCGGCGCCTACGGCATGGTGCTGCTGCCCTACCTGGAGGGCGAGCGCACGCCCCGGCTGCCGAACGCGGCCGGCACCCTGACCGGGCTGCGGGCCGAGTCGATGACGCCCGAGCACCTGGCCCGGGCCGCCGTGGAGGGCATGCTCTGCAACATCGCCGACGCCCTGGACGCGCTGCGCGCCCGCGGGGTGACGGTCGATCGGGTGGTGCTGCTGGGCCGGGTCGGGCGGCTGGCCGCGGTGCGCGAGATCGCGCCGCTGATCTTCGGCATCCCGGTGGTGATACCGCCGCCCGGCGACCACGCGGCGCGCGGCGCGGCCCGGCAGGCCGCCTGGGCCCTGGCCGGCACGCCCGAACCGCCGCACTGGGAGCTCCCCGACGTGCAGACCCTCGAACCCGACCCGGACCAGCCCTTCGGGGCGGCGGTCCGCCACCAGTACGGCGTGGTCCGCGACCAGACCCACCCCGAGATCGCCTAGCGTGAGCAGCACGGCTTCTCGAGACCGGAGGGTGCTGAGGAATGGCGCTGCACAGCGGCTCTAGCGCGGACCACCGACTGACCGTCAACGCCCTGCTGGGCGAGGCCGATCCGATAGGGGCCATGCGGATGGCGCCGCCCAAGCACCGGCTGCACCACGCGCCGTTGCCGCCGCGGATCGCCTACCAGCTGATCCACGACGAGCTGATGCTGGACGGCAACGCCAAGCTCAACCTGGCCACCTTCGTGACCACGCAGATGGAGCCCGAGGCCGACCGCCTGATGGCCGAGTGCGCCGACAAGAACATGATCGACAAGGACGAGTACCCGCAGACCGCCGAGCTGGAGCGGCGCTGCGTGGCGATCCTGGCCGACCTGTGGCACGCCCCGGACCCGGACCAGGCGGTCGGCTGCTCCACCACCGGGTCCAGCGAGGCCTGCATGCTGGCCGGCCTGGCCCTCAAGCGCCGCTGGATGCGCCGCAACCAGGAACGCTACGCCGCCGGCGCCCGCCCCAACCTGGTGATGGGCGCCAACGTCCAGGTCTGCTGGGAGAAGTTCGCCAACTTCTGGGAGGTGGAGTGCCGGCTCGCGCCGATGGAGGGCGAGCGGTTCCACCTGGACGCCGCCTCGGCGCTGGCGCTCTGCGACGAGAACACCATCGGCGTGGTGGCCGTGCTGGGCTCCACCTTCGACGGGTCCTACGAGCCGGTCGCGGAGATCTGCGCGGCGCTGGACGACGTGCAGCAGCGCACCGGACTGGACATCCCGGTGCACGTCGACGGCGCCTCCGGCGCGATGGTGGCGCCGTTCCTCGACCCCGACCTGGTCTGGGACTTCCGGCTGCCCCGGGTGGCCTCGATCAACACCTCGGGCCACAAGTACGGCCTGGTCTACCCGGGCGTCGGCTGGGCGCTGTGGCGGGACCACGAGGCGCTGCCCGAGGAGCTGGTCTTCAAGGTCAACTACCTGGGCGGCGACATGCCCACCTTCGCGCTCAACTTCTCCCGGCCGGGCGCCGAAGTGGTCGCGCAGTATTACCAGTTCCTGCGGCTGGGCCGCGAGGGCTACCGCGCGGTGCAGCAGTCCTGCCGCCACGTGGCCCGCCACCTGGCCACCGGGATCGCGAGGCTGGGCCCGTTCCGGCTGCTCACCCGGGGCGACCAGCTGCCGGTCTTCGCCTTCACGGTGACCGACGAGGTGACCGCCTTCGACGCCTTCGACGTCTCCCGGCGGCTGCGCGAGCGGGGCTGGCAGGTGCCGGCCTACACCTTCCCGGAGAACCGCACCGACCTGTCGGTGCTGCGGGTGGTCTGCCGCAACGGGTTCACCATCGACCTGGCCGAACTGCTGCTCGCCGACCTGACCCGGCTGCTGCCCGAACTGCAGCGCCAGTCCGGCCCGTTGCAGGACCGCGGGATCGAGCCCGCCAGCGCCTTCCACCACTGAGGCGCAGCCGGCGCCCGCCCCCGCTGGCTGCGGGGGCGGGCGCTAGTCCAGGTAGCCGCGCAGTTGGTCGGCGAAGGCGTGGCCGCGCAGCTTGGTGAGGGTCTTGGCCTCGATCTGGCGGATCCGCTCCCGGGTCACCCCGAAGAGGGCGCCGATCTCCTCCAGGGTCCGCGGGCGGCCGTCCGTGAGCCCGTAGCGCAGCTCGACCACCTTGCGCTCGCGCTCGCCGAGGGTGGCCAGCACCGCGTCCAGGTGCTCGCGCAGCAGCAGGAAGGCGGCGCTCTCCACCGGTGAGGCGGCGTCCGTGTCCTCGATCAGGTCACCGAGCGCCACGTCCTCCTCCTCGCCGATCGGGGCGTGCAGCGAGACCGGCTCCTGGGCCAGCCGCAGCACCTCGCGCACCCGGGCCTCGGTCAGCTCCAGCGCCGACCCCACCTCGGCGGCGGTGGGCGCGCTGCCCTGCTCCTGGAGCATCTTGCGCTGCACCCGCAGCACCCGGTTGATCAGCTCGACCACGTGCACCGGCACCCGGATGGTGCGGGCCTGGTCGGCCAGCGCGCGGCTCATCGCCTGCCGGATCCACCAGGTCGCGTAGGTGGAGAACTTGTAGCCGCGGGTGTAGTCGAACTTCTCGACCGCCCGGATCAGCCCGAGGTTGCCCTCCTGGACCAGGTCCAGCATGGTCAGCCCGCGGCCGACGAAGCGCTTGGCGACCGAGACCACCAGGCGCAGGTTGGCCTCGATCAGCCGGCGCTTGGCGATCCGGCCGAGCACCACCAGCCGGTCCAGCTCGTCGGCCAGCCGGTCGGGCGGCAGGCCGTGCCGGGCGAGGTGCTCCTCGGCGAACAGGCCGGCCTCGACCTGCCGGGCCAGCTCGACCTCCTCGGCCGCGGTGAGCAGGCGGATCCGGCCGATCTCGCGCAGGTACTGGCGGAACAGGTCGGCGGCCGGGCCGGCCGGCTCGTCCAGCAGCACCAGGTCGGGCTCGGCGTCGAGCTCGGCGGGGTCGGGCTCGGCCGCGGCCCGGGCCTCTGCCTCGGCGGGGTCGGGCCCCTCGGCGGGATCGGGCCCGGCGGGATCCGGCTCCTCCAGGTCAGGCCCCTCGGCATCGCGGTCCGCCGCGCGGCGCGGCTCCGGCAGCGTGGCGAAGGGTGCCTCCTGCTCGCCCGCTCTGACGATCTCCAAGCGGCCCACCTCCACGGGCGCGGGCGCCCGGAAAGAAACGGATTGGGACCCCTTCAGTGTGGGGTACGCCACACTCCGCAGCCGAGAGCCGTGCGCTGAGTTTCCGTCAGTGGCGTCGAGCAGCGCCAGGGCCGCGGCACGGACGGGACGGGAGGTCAGAGGGCGGACGCACCGCGCGACTTGAGGTTGGAGTCGTACTGCTGCAGCGCCCACAGCTCCTGCTGCACCGGGGCCAGCCGGTCCGCCTCGGCCCGGCTGCCCAGGCGCTGCAGGTGGGCCCGGACCTCGTCGATCCGGCGCTGCACGGCGGCCCGGCGCAGCTTGACCAGGAACTCACCGGCGTAGATCGCGTCCGGCTTGCGCCGGGTGCGGATCGGCTCGACCGTCAACTCGGTGACCAACGACCGGACCTGGCCGTTCTCGGCGGCCTCCTGGACCAGGTCGAGGTAGTTCGGCACGGCGGTGCCGTACGTGGTACCGCCGGCCTTGCCGACGGCGCGGCGCACGGCGGCGTAGGGCGGGGTGGTGAACTCGTCCTCGCCGTACTGGTCGAAGGCCGGGCTGACCAGTTCCGGGTGCTGCAGGGCGAGCTTGAGCAGCTCGCGCTCGACGAACTGCACCGGGTCCGAGGCGTCGAAGCGGAAGCTCGGGCGCGGCGCGGCGGGGGCCGGCTGCGGCTCGCCGCGGCGCAGCCGGTCGGTGCGGGCGCCGGCCGGGGCCTCGCGCTGCCAGCGGGAGATCTGGCCGATCCGGCGGACCACGAACTGCTCGTCCAGGATGCCCAGCAGGCCGGCCAGCTGGACCGCGTACTCGTGCCGGATCGACGGGTCCTTGATCTTGGCGACGATCGGCGCCGCCTCCTCCAGCGCGGCCGCCCGGCCCTCGGCCGCGTCCACCCGGTGCCGGGCCACCGTGGTGCGCAGCGCGAACTCGAAGAGCGGCACCGGGTTGGCGATCAGCTCGCGCACCGCCTCCTCGCCCTGGGCCAGCCGCAGTTCGCACGGGTCCATGCCGCCGGGGGTGATCGCGATCGAGGTGCGGGCGGCGAACTTCTGGTCGTCCTCGAAGGCGCGCAGCGCGGCCTTCTGGCCGGCCGCGTCGCCGTCGAAGGTGAAGACGGTCTCGCCGCGGTAGGCGGAGGTGTCCATCAGCAGCCGGCGGATGATCTTGATGTGATCCTCGGCGAAGGCGGTGCCACAGGTGGCCACCGCCGTGGTGACGCCGGCGAGGTGACAGGCCATCACGTCGGTGTAGCCCTCGACCACCACGGCCCGCCCGGTCTTGGCGATCTCCTTCTTGGCCAGGTCGATGCCGTAGAGGACGTGCGACTTCTTGTAGATCGGGGTCTCGGGCGTGTTCAGGTACTTGGGCCCGTTGTCGTCCTCGCGCAGCCGGCGGGCGCCGAAGCCGACCACCTCGCCGGCCACGTCGCGGATCGGCCAGACCAGCCGCCCGCGGAAGCGATCGATCAGGCCGCCGCGCTGGCCCTGCGAGGCCAGCCCACCCAGCAGGATCTCCTTGTCGGTGAACCCCTTGCCGCGCAGGTAGCGGACCAGGTGCTCCCAGCCCGCCGGGGCGTAGCCGACCCCGAACCGGGCCGCCGCCTCCGCGTCGAAGCCGCGCTCGGCGAGGAAGCTGCGCCCGATCTCGGCCTCGGGCGAGTCCAGCTGCTCGCGGTACCAGGCGGCGGCCACCTTGTGCGCCTCGACCAGCCGGGTCCGCTCGCCCTGCTGGCCGCGGGAGGAGTAGCCGCCCTCCTCGTAACGGAGCGTGATGTTGGCCTGGGCGGCCATCCGCTCCACGGCCTCGGCGAACGAGAAGTGCTCGATCTTCATCAGGAAGGAGATCGTGTCGCCGCTCTCCTGGCAGCCGAAGCAGTGGAAGAGACCCTTGCTCGGGCTGACGTAGAAGGAGGCGGACTTCTCGTCGTGGAAGGGGCAGACGCCCTTCAGCTGGCCGCCGCCACCATTGGTGAGCTGTACGTAGTCGCCGACCACCACGTCGATGGGCAGTGCGCTGCGCACCGCCTGCACGTCTTCGTCCCTGATCCGCCCGGCCACCGCGCAAGTGTACTTGGGACCGGGCGGTCACCCCCGTCGGTGGCCGCCGTCACGGCCGTCCGGTCAGGCGGGCGTGCAGGGCCAGGGCGGAGGCGTCGGTCAGGCTGGCGATCTGGTCGATCACCGCGCGCAGCGCGCCGCGGTCGTCGGTGGCCTCGGCGTGCTGGGCGGCGAAGACCGGGTCCAGCTCGGCCGGGTCGCCGGCCGCCAGCAGCTCGGCCAGTTCGGCGATCACGATCCGCTGGCGGGCCCGCAGCTGGGCCTGCTCGTCGCGCTGCATCACGTAGCGGACCGCGACCGCCTTGAGCACCGCGCACTCCACCCGGACCTCGTGCGGGACCACCAGCTCGGCCGCGTACCGGGTCAGCCGCCCGGGGCCGTAGCGGGCCCGGGTGGCCTGTTCGGCGGCCAGGCAGAAGCGGCCGATCAGCTGGCTGGTCAGGTCCTTCAGGCCGGCCCGGTCACGCGGCGAGCCGTCGTAGCCGCTCGGCCACCACTCCTGGGCCTGCAGCCGGTCCAGCGCCGCGCCCAACTCCTCCGGCTCGGCGCCGGGCGCGTACCGCTCGGCCACCTTGAACAGTTCGGCGCGCTCGTCCGGGCTGCGCAGCGCGGCCGGGTCGATGTGGCCCGCGTACAGGCCGTCCTCGACGTCGTGGGTGGAGTAGGCCACGTCATCGGACCAGTCCATCACCGTCGCCTCGAAGCACCGGCGGCCCTGCGGGGCGCCCTGCCGCAGCCAGCGGAAGACCGGCAGGTCGTCGCCGTAGACGCCGAACTTGGGAGAGGCCGGGTCGCTCGGGTGGCCGCCGCGGGGCCAGGGGTACTTGGTGGCGGCGTCCAGCGCGGCCCGGGTCAGGTTGAGGCCGACGCTGCGGCCCGGCCAGGGGGCCAGCCGGGCCGGCTCCTCCTCGCGCGGCGCGAAGCGCTTGGGCTCCAGCCGGGTGAGGATGCGCAGCGACTGGGCGTTGCCCTCGAAGCCGCCGCAGGCCTCGGCGGCCTGGTCGAGGGCCTGCTCGCCGGTGTGGCCGAACGGCGGGTGGCCGATGTCGTGGGCCAGGCAGGCGGTCTCCACCAGGTCGGGGTCGCAGCCCAGCGCGGCGCCGAGCTCGCGGCCGACCTGGGCGCATTCGAGCGAGTGGGTGAGCCGGGTGCGGGGGAAGTCGCTGCGCATGGGGGCGACCACCTGGGTGGTGCCGGCCAGTCGGCGCAGTGCGGCGGAGTGCAGCAGCCGGGCGCGGTCGCGCTGGAAGGCGGTGCGGCCGGGGCGCTTGTCGGGTTCGGGGACCCAGCGGGTCTGGGCGTGCTCGTCGTATCGGTCCTCGCTCATCAGCTGCCACCGTACGCCGCCAGGGTGACGAATCGGGGGCAGCGCGCGAGCCCGGCCGAGCCGGCGAAAATGCAGAGAACTCTCTGCAGATATCCCTATGCAGAGAACTCTCTGCAAGATAGAGTCGCCGCCATGAGCAACGAGCAGCCCCCGGAGAACCCCCAGGCTCCCGAGACCTCCGAGACCCCCGCGGCCTCCGTGACCTCCGAGACCCCCGCGACCTCCGCGGCCGAGCCGGCGAGCCGCACCGTCGACCCGCGCAGCCTGCGGGCCCTCGCCCACCCGCTGCGGATGCGGATCCTCGACCTGCTCTCCGACGAGGGCCCGAGCACCTCGGCCAAGCTGGCCGACCGCCTCGGCGAGAACACCGGCACCGTCAGCTGGCACCTGCGCCACCTCGCCGAGCACGGCTACATCGAGGAGGAGGAGGGCCGCGGCACCAGGCGGGAGCGCTGGTGGCGTCGCAAGGACCGCACCCTGGTCCTCAACACCCGGGAGCTGAGCACGGATCCGGAGACGAGCGCCGCCCTGACCGTCTACCGGCACCACTACCTGGACCGGACCTACCAGCGCCTGGCCCGCGCCGTGTCGGTGCCGCCGAGGGGCGACTGGGTGGGCGCCGGGAACATGTCCGACTGGGGCGACGTGCGGCTGACCCCCGACCAACTCCGGGCGCTGGGCGCCGAGATGCTGGAGTTGATCAAGCGCCACGTACCGGCGCCCGGAGCCCCGGTGCCGCCGGAGGCGGAGCCCGTGCTGATCCAGTTCCAGCTGCTGCCGATGCTCGCCCCCGAACACCCCGCCACCCCCGAGGAGTCCCGATGACCGCCGCCCCCGCCCGCCGCTCCCCCACCGACCCCACCGATCTCGCCGACGTTGCCGACCTTGCCGACATCTCCGACCCCACCGACCACACCACCGCCGCCGCGCGCCGCCCCGGCCTGCTGCGCCGCCACCGCGACTTCCGACTGCTCTTCGCCGGCGAGGTGGCCGGCAAGTACGGCTCCTCGGTGACCGGCCTCGCGTTACCCCTGATCGCCGTCACCCGGCTGCACGCGAGCGCCTTCCAGGTCAGCGCGCTGACCGCCGCGAGCTGGCTGCCCTGGCTGCTGATCGGCCTGCCGGTGGGCGCCTGGGTGGACCGGCTGCGCCGCCGCCCGGTGATGCTGGCCGCGGCCGCCACCTCGCTGCTGCTCTACCTGACCGTCCCGGTGGCCGCGGTGCTGGGCCTGCTCGACTACCCGCAGCTGCTGGCCGTCGCGCTGTGCGCCGGCGCCGCCACCGTCTTCTTCCAGACCGCCTACACCGCCTACCTGCCCAGCCTGGTCAGCGCGGCCGACCGCGCCGAAGGCAACGCCAAGCTCCAGGGCAGCGCCTCGGCCGCGCAGATCGTCGGCCTCGGCACCGGCGGCACCCTGGCACAGGCCTTCGGCCCGGTGAACAGCCTGCTGGCGAACACCGCGACCTTCCTGGTCTCGCTGCTCTGCACCTCCTCGATCCGGCAGCGCGAAGCCCGCCCCAAGCCGGCCGCCCGCCGCCGGCACCTGCTCGGCGAGGTGGGCGAGGGGCTGCGCCTGGTGCTCGGGGACCGCTGGCTGCGGCCCTTCCTGCTGTACGGCGCCGCCGCCAACCTGGCGCTGACCGCCTACCAGTCGATCCAGGTGGTCTTCCTGCTGGACCACGTCCACCTGCCGGAGAGCGCCCTGGGCACGCTGATCGGCGCGGCCAGCCTCGGCGGGGTGCTCGGCGCGCTGACCGCCCGCCGGCTCGGCGCCGCGATCGGCACCGCCCGCGCCGTGCTGCTCTGCCAACTCGGCCTGCCCAGCCTGGTGTTGCTGATCCCGTTGACCGGCCGCGGCGCGGGCGTGCTCTGCTACCTGATCGGTGGGCTCGCGGTGTCCGGCGGCGTGGTGGCGGGCAACGTGCTGCGCGCCACCTTCACCCAGTCCTACGTCCCGGTCGAACTGCTCGGTCGCACCTCCGCCGCCGGCGCCTTCCTCAACTACGGCCTGATGCCGCTCGGCGCGCTGCTCGGCGGCTCGCTGGCCGGCCGGCTCGGCGTGCTGCCGGCGATGTGGCTGGGCTGCGCCGGGCTGCCGCTCGCGGCCCTGCTGCTCTGGTTCTCCCCGCTGCGCCACCACCGCGACCTGCCGACCGGCTCCATCGTGCGGGCCGCGGCGGCCTGACCCGCCGGCGCACCCGGCTCGCGCAGCAGGAACCCGAGCCCGACCCCCAGCAGCGGCAGCGCCCAGAGCACCGAGAGCACCCCCTGCGGACCGTGGTGCTGCGCGATCAGCCCGAAGAGCGGGGCGGCCAGCCCGCCGACGCTCACCGCCAGCCCCAGGGTGACCCCGGCGGCCGTGCCCGGGCGGTTGGGCAGGTAGTCCTGCCCCAGCTTCACCAGCACCGCGAACGGCACGTTCAGCGCCGCACCGGCCAGCAACGCGAAGAGCAGCGGTGGGTACTGACCCGGCGTCAACCGCATCGCCAGCGCCGTCGGCACGATCAGCGCGGTGCCCAGCCGCACGGTGCGGACCAGCCCGATCCGGTCCGCGATCCGGCCGCCGCCCAGCGTCCCGAGCACCCCGCCGGCCTGGAAGCAGACCAGCGCGGCGCCCCCGACCAGGTGCGAGGCGTGCAGGTGCCGCAGCCAGTAGAGCTCGATGAAGGTGCTCAGCCCGAAGAACACCACCGAGCGGACCACCTCCACCCCGGTCAGCACCGCGAACAGCCGCCACCGGTCGGTGCCGGCCCGCAACGGGCCCACCGCCGCCACCCGGGGCCGGCGGGCGGCCGAGCGCAGCAGCACGAAGGCCATCAGCAGCGCGGGCGGCAGGAAGAGCGCGGTCGCCCCGACGCCCCAGGCCACCAGCGCCGGGGTGGCCAGCACCGGCGCCAGGAAGAACCCGACGCTGCCGCCGGCCGCGAAGATGCTCATCGCCCCGGCACTGTCCCCGGCCGCCTCGCGGGCCGCCTTGCCGGCCGCCGGGTGGAACATCGCCACCCCGAGGCCGGAGAGCAGCACCAGCAGCCAGACCAGCGGATACGGCCGCACCAGCCCGGACAGCCCGACGCCCACCCCGGCCAGCGCCACCCCCGCGGGCGCCAGTCGGCCGAGCGGGAAGCGGTCCACCGCCAGGCCGACGAACGGCTGCGGGATCGCGCTGCCCAGGGTGGCGGCCAGCGTGAGGCCGCTGGCGGCGACGTAGTCGTAGCCGCGGTCGAGCACGAAGTAGGGGACGACGGAGGGCACCAGGCCCTGGTAGAGGTCGTCGACGGCGTGCGCCACGCCCCACAGGCGCATCCGCCGCCACGCGGTACTCGCCGGCTCCCGGCCGGCCGATCGGTCCACTCGGTCCATGCCGTCCAGCCTGACCGCTCGGCCTGGGTGTCGGCTTCCGCTACTCTGCCAAGATATGTCGCCAACCCGCCACGATGACACCGGTCCCACCCGGCAGTCGCTGGCCCACGGCGAGCGGGTCGAGTGGCACTTCCACAGCGTCCACCAGTTGGCCGCCCCCGGCCGGGGCGTGCTGCGGGTCTTCACCCCCGCGGGCAGCTGGGTGGTCCCGCCGCACCGCGCGGTCTGGCTGCCGGCCGGCACCGAGCACGCCCACCAGGCACACGGGCCGAGCGAGTTGCGCTGCCTGACCTTCGCCGCCGAGCTGAACCCACTGGGCCTGCAGCGGCCCGCCGTGCTCGCCGTCTCCCCGCTGCTGCGCGAACTGATCGCCACCCTGACCGGGCCGGGCGCCAGCCGCAGCGCCCTGCTCGAACAGGCCGCGCTGGAGCAGCTGCGCGAGGCGCCCGAACTGCCGCTGGGCCTGCCCACCCCGCGCGACCCGCGGCTGCGCGACCTCGCCGAGCTGCTGCTGGCCGACCCCGCCGACCCGCGCACCCTGGCCCAGCTCGGCACCGCGGTCGGCGCCGCCGAGCGCACCCTGTCCCGGCTGTTCCGCCGCGAGACCGGCCTGAGCTTCCCCCAGTGGCGCGCCCAACTCCGCCTCCACCACGCCCTCGCCCTACTCGCCGACGGCCGCTCGGTCACCGCGGTGGCGGCCGCCGCCGGCTACCGCTCCCCGAGCGCCTTCATCGAGGCCTTCCGCCTCGCCTTCGGCACCACCCCGGGGCGCTACCAACGGGAGCGGGCGGACTGAGGGGCGGGAGGTCCGGCTCCCGTGCAGGTTCTTTCGCCGACCCCCTCACCCGTAGTCCGAATATCAGAAGGTTATGAAGACGGGCCGGCCGCGGCCGACGGAAAATCGATCACAACACCATGCGAGCACATAGCGGGGATACCACGACCCCAAGATGCATAGCACTAACATGCAGACATGACGAAGAGTTACGGTCCAGTTCAGCAAAAGATCATCTCGACTCTAGCCAAAGCACGAACCACTGAGCCATATCCAGTCTGGATGACCTGGAAGGGTCTTGCGACGCGTGTTTACAACCGTGCACGCATCACCTCCAGTGACACATCAAACGTCCGGCGTGCTGCCCGCGACATGCCAGGGATGATCATCTGCTATTACTACAAGGGCACCGATAGACCCGCAGGCGCAAGCCTCAAGCTGTCAGCCGAGGAATCATGGCTGGTCGACCAGCTGACCGCCCTGGCACCCCCACTGGGATGGGCCGTCGACTACAGAAACTACCGGCCACCAACAGCAGGTGAGATCAGAGAGGCATTTGAAAGTGGCTATCGCGCCGACGCAGCCATTAAAGCCGACCTGTCCAAAGTGATTAAATTGGTCAATAATGCCAGCAAATCCACGTACGATCCATCGGAACTGGTCTGGTCGAGACTGGGCCTCGAAACATGCCGAGCACAGAAAAGAAAGCAGGAGCTGAACCGCCTCGGGACAGCAATTCGGCAGCACGCTACAGACCGGGAGCACCGTGAAGCCGAGGCCCGCAAGATCACCGTCGGCCCGTACCGCGTGGACCCCGCCACGGTCGACTCCTGCCCGTGCTGCCACCAGAACCTCGCCGGCGTTGAGCTGGAGCAGCTTTGGGCGGCTATCCCCGGTGCACGGCGTAACTTCTCGACTTCGGTCGATAATGCCAAGAACGCGAGCCCTCCGGCAGCAGTCGGTGCCGGCGTCTGACCTTGTCCACCGGGAAAGTCGGGCGAGTCGACGTCCGAGGCACGCCCAATGGAGCCATGACAGTCGCCCACCGTCACGGAGTTCCATCGTCGACCGGGCGCGGCCGGATCGCTCGGGCCAGCAGACGGATCTCGATCGGATGCAGCGGGCGGACCCGGACCAGGAGTTCGCCGTGCTCGGTGACCAGCCACCCGTCGTCGAGCGGTTCGACGGGCAACCCCGCGCCCTCCAGGGCGGCGGACAGCTCGGCCAGGGCGGCGGCCGCCCGGCGGTGCGGGCGGTTCACGCGATGCGTCCGGCGGTGGGCCGCTGCAGCCAGCACGCGTCGGTCTGCCACTCGACCCCGCCGCGCTCGGGGCGCAGGAAGACGGTGGACCCGAGGTCCTCCATCAGGATGCCGAGCCGCCGGTTGAGCGCGTCGTAGACCAACTCGCGCGGAGCGGCCGGGCGGTAGGGGGTGGCGGGCGGCCGGAGGCCGGTCGGGTCGACGGTCGGGTACGCGGGCCCGAGGCGCTTGCCGATCTCGGGGCGGCCACCACAGTCGGCGGGACAGCGGCACTCGGGGAGGGCGTTGGTGTGCACGGTGGACTGGGGGGAGGTGGGCATGACGGGACTCCTGCGGGATGGACGGGGAGTCGCGGAGCGGGGGATTCACCGGTTCCGGACGCATTCAGTGTCGGGGCGTGATATTCCGGTTACAAGCAGTTGCGCTTGACACTCGCGGGCCGTATTTGGAGGCGATCATGGCCACTCGCAAGCAGGTTCAGTACGGCCCAGCCGGTTCGAACGTCAACGGACCGAGGACCTGGGGCAGCCTGCTCAAGGGACTCCGCGAGGACGCCGGTCTCACTCAGGCCCAGGTTGCGGACAGGGTCACCGCACACCCGTCGACCATCAGCCACCTGGAGAGCGGCCGGGACCAGCCCACCCTTGAGTGGGCGGTCATGCTGGACAGGGCCATCGGGAGTGACGGCCGCCTGGCAACGGCCTATGAGTTGGTGTCGCCGTACCTGTCACTGCCGCATCCCGACTGGGACTTCTTCGAGTACCTCAGGGCCGAGAGCCAGGCGGTCCGGATCCACGACTTCCAGGCCGGCCGGGTCTCAGGACTCCTGCAGACCGAGAACTACATGCGCGCCTTGTTCCGGGCCCACAATCCCTCCGAGACGGCAGAGGAGATCGCCAGACGGACCCAGGAACGGCTCGACCGGCAAGCCCTGCTCGCCAGGAGCGACGCCCCGCTCCTGGTGAGCCTGATCGAGGAGGCCTGCCTCCGGCGGCCCGTGGGTTCCCTCGACATCATGCGGGAGGAGCTCGAACACCTGCTGCGGATGATGGAGCACCCGAGGGTGCTGATCCAGGTCGTGCCGTTCGGCAGCGGCGAGGGAGCGGGCCAGCTGCTGAACAGCATGATCATCCTGGAGATGCCGACCGGACAGCGCCGGATCTACTCGGAGAGCCTTGCCCGGGGGCATTTCCTGGACCCTGGCCTGCACCGCAGGTTCGTGGACCTCTTCGAGCATTGCCGTGCCCTTGCGCTTCCCCAGGCCGAGTCTGCCGCCTTGATCCGACGCCTCAAGCGGGATCTCGGCGCCGCAGAGACCACCATCGAGGCGCCGGGGCCCCTCAGCCCACTGGAGCCGCCACGCCCACCGCACCCGCTCCGCCCCCGGAAGCGCGTCCACCTGCCCCGGGCCCGCCGCCCGGGCCTTGCTCAGTAGTTGTCGATCTCCAGCACCGGGTTGTTGTTGGTGGTGCCGGTCAGGTACACCGTGTGGTTGTCGGGGCCCACGGCCATGCCGTACAGCCAGTCCTCGTTGGAGGAGACCGTGTCGTTCGGCAGGGCGGCTCCGGTGGTGGTGTCGACGGCGAGGACCGAGCCGCCGTTGGTGAAGTCGTTCTCCGTCACGTAGAGGACGCTGCCGTCGGGGCTGACCTGCGGGTCGTCCAGCTGGGCGTTGGCGGAGGTCAGGGTGAAGGTGCCGGTCACCGTGTCGGTGGTGGGGTCGATCACGCCCGCCGTGCTGGTGAGGTTGCCGCTGACCGCGAAGAGCTTGCTGCCGTCCGGGGAGAAGGCCAGGTAGTCGAAGCCGGCGGCGGGGGCGTTCTTGATGGTGCCGACCACCGCGGGTGCGCTGCCGGCCGTGTTGAGGTGGATCACGGTGTTGTCGCCGCTGACGTACAGGTCGTGGCCGTTCGGCCGGAGCGCCAGCCCGTCCAGGTTGGTCGCGGACAGTTGCACGGTGGTGGTGAAGGCCCGCTGCGCGGTGTTGAACTCCAGCACCCGGCCCTGGCCGTACTGGCGGTAGGTCTCGGGGCCGTTCTGGGCGACGTAGACGGTGCTGCCGTCGGAGCTGAGCACCAGGCCCTCGGTGGGGCCCGGGGTCCAGCCGGTGGGGCGGGGCTGGTCGGGCAGCGTGACCGCGGCCAGCAAGGTCAGCGAGGCGGTGTCGACCACGCTGAGCCGCTGCCCGTTGAGCACGTAGAGCCGGGTGCCGTCCGCGCTGAGCGCCGGGTAGCTCCGGCTGGTGTCGGAGGCGCCGAGGCCGAGTTGGCGGGTGACCGTGTCGCCCTGGGTGTCGACGGCCTGGACGGTCACGGTGTTGCTCCCGTCGGTCCCCACCACGTAGGCCGTCGTGCCGTCCGGGCTGACCACCGGCACCGGCGAGTTCACGACCAGGCCGACGGAGCCCGCCGTGCCGGAGACGGGCGCGGCCGCGCCCGCCGTGCCGGCCCCGCCCAGGGTCGCCAGCAGCGCCCCGGCGGCGAGTGCCGCGGTCCCCCAACGAGCGGCAGTCACAAGAGACTTCATGTTCGGTGAACCCCCTCCTGCGCCGCGCGGTGCGGCGCCGCAGGGCACGCTAGTACATCGGTGCGACAGCCGGGTGACCTTCGGGGAACCGGCGGGGGTCAGCCGCGCCCGACGCTGGCCAGCACCGCCGCCGCCATGCCCTGCTGACCGGCCGCGTTCGGGTGCACCGGGGCCCGGCCGGCCGACGGTAGCGGCGGCTCGATCCAGCGGTTGGACTTCCCCGCGCACATGTCGTGTCCGACCGAGGGGGTGTAGGTGTCCACGTAGACCGCGCCGGCCGCCTGGGCCTGTTGCCGCAGCTCGGCGTTGAGGTGCTGCTCCTCGGTGTCCAGGAAGGTCACGTCACCGGGGGCCATCGCCTGGCCGAGGGTGTGGGTGCAGTCGGCCGGGTCGACGGGCAGCAGCGCGGGGTAGCCGACCACGTAGACCTTGGCGGCGGGCGCCCGCCGGCCTACCTCGGCCAGCACCGCCGACAGCCGCTGCCCGACGGTGCCGAGCAGGGCGTCCAGCTTCGAGCTGCCGTCCGGGGCGGTGTAGGCGGCCTGGCAGGGCGCCGCCGAGGCCTTGGCCGGGTCGACCCACTTCTTCATGTCGTTCTTCAGCCCGTCCTCGATGCACTGTTCCAGCACGTTGCTGAACTGCGCGTCGTTGCCGCCGATGCCCACGGTGACCAGCCGGGTGTCCGGCGTGAGGGCGTCCAGCTGCGGCGGGTTGGGGCCGCCGGAGACCTGCTGGGCCGAGGTCAGGTCGGCGGTGGTGGCGCTGGCGCAGGACACGTCGGTGAACCGGTCGGGCGCCAGGTCCAGCCGGGCCGCCACCAGCGAGGGGTAGTTGGCCGTGGACCGGCCGCAGCCCTTGGGGCCGCCGCCGGGCGGGTCGAGCTTCAGGCCGGCGGTGTAGGAGTCGCCGAGGGCCACGTAGGGCCCGCCGGTGGGGCTCGCGGTCACCGGGGTCGGCGCCGGGGAGCTCGGGGCCGCAGCGGACGAGGGTGGCGCAGGGGACGAGGATGCCGCACTCGAAGCCGCAGGACTCGAGGTTGCCGCAGGACTCGGAGCTCCCGCACTCGGCAGCGCCGCCACCCCCGTGGCCGCGTCGTTCC
This sequence comes from Kitasatospora sp. LaBMicrA B282, assembly GCF_050325825.1. Lineage (NCBI taxonomy): Bacteria > Bacillati > Actinomycetota > Actinomycetes > Kitasatosporales > Streptomycetaceae > Kitasatospora > Kitasatospora sp. LaBMicrA B282. The sequence goes on along the minus strand of NZ_JBNQTI010000150.1, from coordinate 3,837 downwards.
GGGGCGCCGTCGAGCCCCCCTTCGCGTGCGCGCCGCTGCCCGCCGACGAGCAGCCGACCAGCGCCAACAGCGCCGCCAGCCCCGCCGCACCGGTCACCCGGCCGAACCGCACCATCCGTGCGCGCATCCGCCCCACCCCCGCACCACGGTACCGTGCGGCTACTCCGCCCCGCGCTCGTGTTCGGCCAGGAACGCCTCGAACTGCCGGCCCAGCTCCTCGGCCGAGGGCAGTTCGGTGCTCTCGGCCAGCAGGCTCTCCCGGCTCTCGGCCCCGGCCACCGCGTCGTACTGGCCCTCCATGCCGCGGATCGCCGTGCGCAGCTCGTCGTCGCCGCGGGAGAGCTGCTCCTCGATGTCGGCGTAGACCTCGCCGACCCGCTCGCGCAGCGCGTGACCGGGCAGCACCAGGCCGGTGGCGGACTGGACGGCCTCCAGGATCAGCACCGCGGCGGCCGGGTAGGCCGAACGGGCCACGTAGTGCGGCACGTGGACGGCGAAGCCCAGCACGTCGTGGCCGGCCTCGGCGAGCCGGTACTCGACCAGCGCCTGCGCGCTGCCCGGCACCTGCGCCTTCTCGAACCACTGCGGGTAGCCGGCGGCCAGGTCGAGCCGGTTGCCGTGCGGGGTGAGCCCGACCGGGCGGGTGTGCGGCACGCCCATCGGGATGCCGTGGAAGTCCACCGCGAGGCGGACGCCGAGCCGCTCCACCAGCGAGCCGACGGCGGCCGCGAAGCACTCCCACTCCACGTCCGGCTCCGGGCCGGTGAGCACCAGCAGCGGGGTGCCGGTCGCGTCGTGGACCAGCTGGAGCAGGATCTCCGGCGGCTCGTAGGAGACCCAGCTCTCCCGGTCGAAGGTCATGGCGGGGCGACGGGCCCGGTAGTCCACCAGGCGGTCGTGGTCGAAGCGGGCCACCACCTGGGGGCTGCCCTCGGCCAGCAGGTGGGCCATCACCTGGCCGCCGGCCTCGCCGGCGTCCATGAAGCCCTCGAAGTGGTAGAGCAGGACCAGGCCGCTCGCGGCCGTGACGGGCACGTCGCCGGCGACCGCGGCGGTCGCCGTGGAGGTGATGGCGGCGTTCGCAGCCGCCACCGCGGCCATGCCCTGCGGATCAAGCTCGTACAGCGCCTCGGGATCCCGCACCGCGCACCCAACCGTTTCTCGTCGTCGGTCCAAACCTGTCCGGCCGCTCCGGCCCGGCACCACCACCAGCGTGCCGCGACGCACCGACATTCCCGGCTCGCCGGTGTCCGCGGAAAATCTTCTCACCCCAGCCCTTGACAGCGGCTCGGGAGCTCGCCGACCATTCTGACATCGCCGCAGGTCAGCGCAGTGGACCGGGTGGCGGGGGCGAGCTGCGGCAGGCCCGGCCGAGATGCCGGCCGGGGGTGCGGCGGAGTTCGCCGTGACACGCCCGACGGCGACCCGCGTGCCGCGAAGTGACGCACGGGGCCAAGCCGGGTATCGTCCTCTCGCTGCCGCACATCATCGCGCCGTCGCCACGTCGTCTGTCACGCCGTGGGCCACGGCCCGGGCCGTGTGCGGTCAGTCACTCGATTATCACCTTGCCTTCACCTGGCCGCCTGCTTCCCTTCGCGCTCTCCTTCCTTCTTCGGCCATCTCGCGGACGCACACTGTCCCCCCGCACTTCCCCGCCGGACCGGTCCATGGGAACCGTTGACCGCCCCGGCACCGCGCTGCCCGTTCCAGGGCCGCCCCTCCCCTGCCGTACGGCCGAGTTCCGGCGTACCCGGGGAGCGGTGGAACACCCCGGCCGGGGCGACCTGTCCTCTCCCGAACGCCCGTTACCCCGGGCGGGAGGGCCCCTCCGACCGCCGAAGGACCGAAGGTTCCGTGCCAGCACCTGTCATCCTCACCGGCCGCACCGTTCGGCTGGAGCCTCTCACCGAGCAGCACGCCGAAGGGCTGGCCGCGGCCGCCGCCGTGGCCCCGCAGTCGTTCGCCTTCACCGCCGTCCCGCAGGGCCTGGAGGCCGCCCGCGCGTTCATCGCCACCGCGCAGGCCGACCTGGCCGCCGGGCGCTCGCTGGCCTTCGCCACCGTGCGGGCGAGCGACGGCCTGATCGTCGGCTCGACCCGGTTCCTGGAACTGGACTACTGGCAGGGCCCGGTGGTCTGGCCGCCGCTGCCCGCCGGGCCGGTCGGCGACCCGGCCACCGCCGTGCCGGACGCCGCCGAGATCGGCCGCACCTGGCTCTCCCCGCACGCCCAGGGCACCGGGATCAACACCGAGGCCAAGCTGCTGATGCTCCGGCACGCCTTCGAGACCTGGGGGGTGCAGCGGATCTCGCTCCGCGCCGACGCCCGCAACCTGCGCTCGCGGGCCGCGATCGAGCGGCTCGGCGCCACCTCGGAGGGGGTGCGGCGGGCCCACAGCCGGGGCCTGGACGGCGTGGTGCGCAGCACCGCGTTCTACTCGATCCTGGCCGAGGAGTGGCCGGCCGTGCGGGACATCATCGAGCTGCGGATCGCCGCGGCGATCGCGCCGAGCGCGCCGGAGCGGCGGATCGACCGCGGCATGGGCCGCGAACTCGACCAGGAGTGCGTCAGACACGCCGACTCGCTGATCCCCGCCTGAGCGCGGCCGAAGGCGTGCCGGAGCCCGGCCCGAGCAGTGCTCGAGCCGGGCTCCGGCGCATCCCCGTCCGACACGCCCCGCCGGACGAGTCAACGCGCGAGGCGGACTGACCCCCTGCGGGGGATATTTCGCATACTTACGGTCTTGCTGGGCACGACCCCGCCATGACTCCCCTTGATTCCGTGCGGCTGCTCGGCGCCGACCAACAGCACATCGTCACCCGCGCCCAGCTGATCGAACGCGGCGTCCCGTCCGGGACCATCGCCCACCGGCTGCGTCCGGGCGGCCCCTGGCAGAAGGTGCTGCCCCGGGTGATCTGCCTGCAGAGCGGGCGACTGACCGCCCATCAGCGCCTGCGCGCCGCCCTGAGCTACGCCGCCCCCAAGGGCGAGGGGCCGCGCCCGGGCGGCGTGCTGCTGACCGGCCTCGCCGTGCTCGCCGACGCCGGGCTGCCCAGCGCCGGTCACCCGGCCGACCTCGACGTGGTGGACGTGCTGATCCCGGCCGGTCGGCGGGTGGCCAGCCGGGACTTCGTCCGGGTGCACCGGGCCCCCGCCAGAGCCAGCGCCATGCCGTCCGGCTTCGAACGGGACGACGGCCTGTGGAGCGTCGGCATCGCCCGAGCACTGGCCGACGTGGCACCCTTCCTGGGCAGCGGGCGGCACTTCCGCGCGCTGTGCGCGGAGGCGGTGCAGGGCCGGTTCTGCGAGCGGTCCGACCTGCTCGGCCGGCTGCTGGCCGGCCCGACGGCCGCCGCGGGGCTGCCCCGGGTGCAGCAGGTGGCGGACGAGCTGACCTGCGGGATCTACTCGATCGCGGAGGGCGAGGCCCGCGAGCTGTTCCGCCGCGGCGGCCTGCCCGAGCCACTGTGGAACCCGGTGCTGATGCTGGACGGGCGCTATCTGGCGATCCCGGACGCCTTCTGGCCGCAGGCCTGCGTCGCCCTGGAGATCGACTCACGGGCCTGGCACCTGCGCCCGGCCGACTACGAGCGGACCCTGACCCGCGGCAACCGGCTCGCCGCCGCCCGGCTACCGGTGGTCCGGGCCACTCCGCACCAGTTGCGCACCGATGCGGCGACCGTGTTGCGCGAGCTGCGCACGCTCCTGGCCACCGGCCCGCACGGGCCCTACCACCGGCTCACCTGGACCAAGCAGCGCCTGTCGTGACGGTCCGTCGGCCTGGCCGGGCCCGCCCCGGTCAGGCCTCGCCGGCCCGGGCCGCCGCGGGCGGGCCGAC
>NZ_JBNQTI010000149.1:0-24004 GCF_050325825.1 Kitasatospora sp. LaBMicrA B282 | reverse complement strand
CAGGCGGCCGGCGAGGCCGGCGGTCGCCGCGGGGGCGGTCGGCTCGGCTGCGCGCAGCGCCTCGCGGGCCGCGGGCAGCTCGGTCAGCAGCGGGCTCGGGCGGTTGGCGGTGAAGGCGGGGGCGAAGCGGGCCCAGTCGACGTCCGCGACGGTCAACGCCGTCTCGCCCGCTGCCACCGCCTGGCTCAGTGCGCCGATCGCCGACCCGGGCGCCAGGGCGGCCAGGCCGCGCCGGGCCAGCTGTTCGGCTGCACCGTCGGCCGCGGCCATGCCGCCGCCGGCCCACGGGCCCCAGGCGATCGCGGTGCCGGCCAGGCCACGGGCCCGGCGCGCCTCGGCGAGGGCGTCGAGTGCGGCGTTGGCCGCGCTGTAGAGCGCCTGCCCGCCGCTGCCCCAGACACCGGCGATCGAGGAGAAGAGCACGAAGGCGTCCAGCTCGCGCTCGCCCAGCAGTTCGTCCAGGTGGGCGGCGCCGGCCACCTTGCCCGCGACCACGGCGGCGGCCGCGGCGAGGGTGCTGTCGGTGAGCGGGGCCGCGTGGCTCACGCCGGCCGCGTGCACGACCGCGGCGAGCTCGGGGCAGTGGTCGAGCAGCGCGACGACGGCGGCACGGTCGGCCAGGTCGCAGGCCTCGACGGCCACCTCGGCACCCAGCGCGGTCAGTTCGGCGGTCAGCTCGGCCGCGCCGGGAGCGTCCGGGCCGCGGCGACTGGTCAGCACCAGCCGCTCGGCGCCGTGGGCGGCCAGCCAACGAGCCACCTCGGCACCCAGCGCACCGGTGCCACCGGTGACCAGCACGGTGCCGCGCGGCTGCCAGTCGACCGCGGTGGCCGGCTCGGCGTGGCGCAGGCGGCGGGCGAAGACGGCGGCGGAGCGGATCGCCACCTGGTCCTCGGTGCCGTCGGAGAGCACGGCCACCAGGCGGTCCAGGGCACGGTTGTCGATGGCCGCGGGGAGGTCGACCAGACCGCCCCACCCGGCCGGGGCCTCCAGCGCCACCGCCTGGCCCAGGCCCCAGGCGAGCGCCTGGAGCGGCGCGCTCACCGCGTCGCCCTGGCCGGTGCTCACCGCGCCACGGGTCAGGCACCAGAGCGGCACGCCCAGGCCGGCAGTGGCCAGGGCGAGGGTGGCCGCGAAGCCGGCGGTCAGCTCGGCGTGGTCGGGGTGCGGGCGCTCGTCGAGGGCGAGCAGCGAGAGCACGCCGGTGGTGCCGGCGTCGACGGCTGCGGCAGTCAGCTCGCCCGGGACCAGCACGGCGCCGCGCTGCTCCAGGGCGGTGGCGAGCGCCGTCACCTGGCCGCTGGGCTGCTCGGGCAGGGCCACCAGCCAGCGGCCGGCCAGCGTGCGGGTGCGGGGCAGGTCGAGCGGGGTCCAGGCCACCCGGTAGCGGCGGGCGTCCAGCTCCGAACGGGCCTGGCTGCGCTTGCGGTAACCGGAGAGGGCGGGCAGCAGCCGGTCCAGGAAGGCCCGGTCGGTGCCCAGGTCGGGAATGTCCAGCGCCCGGGCGAGCGCAGCGGTGTCCGCCTGCTCGACGGCGGTCCACAGCGCGGCGTCGGCCGGGTGCGCGGCGAGCTCCGGGGCCGGCGCGGCCTGCGGCCAGAAGCGCTCGTGCTGGAAGGCGTAGGTGGGCAGGTCGGTGAAGCGGGCGGTCGGCGGGTGCGGCCAGCGGACCGCGGTGCCCGCGACGTGCAGCCGGGCCAGCGCGGCGAGGGCGGTGGCGGGCTCGGGGCGGTCCTTGCGCAGGGTGGCGGTCAGAACAACGGCCGGCTCGGCCAGGCAGTCGGCGGCAAGCGCGGTGAGGACGGCGTCGGGGCCGAGCTCCAGGTAGCGGGTGGCTCCCTGGGCGGCCAGCGCCTGGACGCCGTCGTGGAAGCGGACGGCCTCACGGACGTGGCGCACCCAGTAGTCGGGGGTGCTCCAGTCGTCGGTGACGGGCGCACCCGTCACGGTGGAGACGGCGGCGAGCGTCGGTGCGCCGAAGGAGAGTTGGGAGACGACGGTGCGGAACTCGTCGAGCATCGGGTCCATCAGCGGGGAGTGGAAGGCGTGGCTGACGGTCAGGCGCTTGGTCTTGCGGCCCTGCTGCTCGACGTGGGCGGCGATGGCCAGGGCGGCGGTTTCGTCGCCGGAGACCACGGTGGCGGTCGGGCCGTTGACCGCGGCGATGGAGACGCCCTCGGTGAGCAGCGGCAGCACCTCGGCCTCGGACGCCTGCAGCGCGATCATCGCGCCACCCGCTGGCAGCGCCTGCATCAGGCGACCACGGGCGGCCACCAGGGCGCAGGCGTCCTCGAGGGAGAACACCCCGGCCACCTGCGCCGCCGCGATCTCACCGATCGAGTGACCGAGCACCAGGTCCGGGGTGACGCCCCAGGACTCCAGCAGGCGGAACAACGCCACTTCGAGCGCGAACAGTGCCGGCTGGGCGAACTCGGTGCGGTGCAGCCGCTCGTCGTCACCGAACACCAGCTCGCGCAGATCGGCGGCCAGGTCGAAGCGCGCGCAGACCGCATCGAAGGCATCCGCGAACACCGGGAACGCGTCGTACAGTTCACGCCCCATCCCCGAACGCTGCGCACCCTGCCCCGTGAAGAGGAAGGCAGTGCGGCCGGAGACGGTGTTGCCCTGCGCGATCGCCGGGTGTGCCTCGCCGCGGGCGAGGGCGGCGAGGCCGGCTCGGAGTTCCTCGGGGTCGGTGCCGCTGAGGGCCGCGCGGTGGTCGAGGGTGGCGCGGGCGGTGGTGAGGGTGTGGGCGATGTCGGCCGGTGCGAGGGCGGGGTGGGCGAGCAGGTGCGCGTGCAGGCGCTCGGCCTGGGCACGCAGCGCCTCGGGCGACTTGGCGGAGAGCACCCACGGCAGCGGGACCGAAGCGCCCGTGCCTTCGGCCACCGGCTCATCGGCGGGCGCCTCCTCGAGGATGGTGTGCGCGTTGGTGCCACTCAGCCCGAAGGACGAGACACCCACCCGCCGCACCCGCCCCTCCTCACGCGGCCAAGTCTGCTCCTCGGTCAACAACTCCACCGCACCCGCCGACCAATCAACCTGCGGCGACGGCTCATCCACATGCAAGGTGCGCGGCAACACCCCGTGCTGCAACGCCATCACCATCTTGATCAGACCCGCCACACCCGCAGCAGCCTGCGTGTGACCCAGGTTCGACTTCACCGAACCCAACCACAACGGACGACCAGCCTCCCGACCCTGCCCATAGGCGTTGATCAGCGCCTGGGCCTCGATCGGGTCACCGAGCTTGGTGCCGGTCCCGTGCGCCTCGACGGCGTCGACCTGGGCGCTCGTCAGCTGCGCACTGGCCAGGGCGGCCCGGATCACCCGCTGCTGGGAGGGGCCGTTGGGGGCGGTCAGGCCGTTGGAGGCACCGTCCTGGTTCACCGCGCTGCCGCGGATCACCGCGAGCACCGGATGCCCGAGCCGCCGGGCGTCACTCAGCCGCTCCAGCAGCAACATGCCGACGCCCTCCGACCAGCCCGTACCATCCGCACCCGCCGCAAACGGCTTGCACCGACCATCACCAGCCAACCCACCCTGCCGCGCGAACTCCGCAAACGCCCCCGGCGTCGACATCACCGTCACCCCACCCGCCAACGCCACATCACACTCACCCGACCGCAACGACTGCACCGCCAAATGCAACGCCACCAACGACGACGAACACGCCGTATCCACCGTCACCGCAGGACCCTCAGCACCCAACACATACGCCACCCGACCCGACACCACCGACGCCGCACTCCCCGTCCCCACATGCCCCTCAACACCCTCAACACCCGCACCAAGAAGCAACATCGGATAATCCTGACCATTCGTCCCCGCAAACACCCCCAACCGCGAACCCCTCACCGACAACGGATCAACCCCACCCCGCTCCAACGCCTCCCACGACACCTCCAACAACAACCGCTGCTGCGGATCCATCGCCAACGCCTCCCGCGGCGACACCCCAAAAAACCCCGCATCAAACCCAGCCACCCCCTCAACAAACCCACCCACCCGAGCAAACCCCCCACCCAACCCACCAACATCCCAACCCCGATCCCCCGGAAACCCCGACATCGCATCACCACCACCCACCACCAACTCCCACAACTCCTCCGGCGACCCCACCCCACCCGGGAACCGACACCCCATCCCCACCACCACCACCGGCTCACCCACACCCACGGGCGAAGCCACCACCGGCGCCGTCTCCTCGGCGATCTCCGCCCCGAGCAGTTCGGCGCCCAGGTGCCGGGCGAGCGAGCGGGCCGTCGGGTAGTCGAAGACCAGTGAGGAGGGCAGCCGCAGGCCCGTGGCCAGGTCGAGGCGGTTGCGCAGCTCGACGGCGGTCAACGAGTCGAAGCCCAGGTCACGGAAGGCCCGATCGGCCTCCACCGCCTCGGCGGAGGCGTGGCCCAGCACGGTGGCCGCGTCACGACAGACCAGGTCCAGCAGCGCGTTGGCCCGCTCGGCCGTCGGCAGCCCGGCGAGCCGGCTGCGCAGGTCCCCGCGCTCGGCCGGGGCGGACCCGGACTCGGCCGGCAGGTCGACGAGTTCGCCGAGCAGCGGCAGCGGCCGCGCGGTGGTCAGCGCCGGTGCGAGCCGCGCCCAGTCGAGGTCGGCGACCAGCACCGAGGCCAGGTCCGCACCGGCCGCCCGGGCCAGCGCCCGCACCGCGAGCTCCGGGGCCAGCGGCGCCACGCCACCGCGGCGCAGCCGCTCCGCCACCACGTCGTCGGCCGCCATGCCGGCACCCGCCCACGGACCCCAGGCGATCGACACCGCCGGCAGCCCCCGACCGCGCCGGTACTCCGCCAGGGCGTCGAGGTACGCGTTGGCCGCGGCATATGCACCCTGCCCGGCCGCGCCCACGACACCGGCCTGCGAGGAGAAGAGGACGAACGCGTCCAACTCCCGCTCGGCCGTCAGCTCGTGCAGATTCCACGCCCCCTGCGCCTTCGCCGCCAGCACTCCCGCCACCCGCTCCGGCGTCAACCCCGCCAACACCCCGTCATCCAACACACCAGCCGCATGCACCACCGCCGAGAACGCGAACCGCTCGAACAACCCGGCCAGTTGAGCCCGATCAGCCACATCACACGCCTCGACCACCACCTCGATCCCCAGCTCGTCGAGCCCCGCCAAGCCCGGAGCTGCGAGACCACGCCGACTGGTCAACACGACCCGCTCAGCACCGGCACCCGCCAGCCAGCGGGCCACCGCCACACCCAGAGCGCCGGTCCCACCGGTGACCAGCACCGTCCCCGACGGCACCCACTCCCCCGCACCCGACGACGATCCGACCCGCACCAACCGTCGCCCGAACACCCCGGAGCCGCGCACCGCCGCCTGATCCTCGACCACACCCACCAGCACCGACACCAACCGCGCCACCACCCGCTCGTCCACCCCACCCACCGGCAGATCCACCAACCCACCCCACACCCGCGGCAACTCCAACCCCGCCACCCGACCCAGACCCCACACCAACCCCTGACCAGGCGCCGACACCCCATCCGCCCGACCCACCGACACCGCACCCCGCGTCACACACCACACCCGCGCGGCCGACTCCACGTCGCCCAGCGCCTGCACCAGGCCCAGCGTCCGCACCAGGCCCTCGGTGCCGGCCGCCGCGCCCTCGGCGCAGGCCAACAGCGAGAGCACCCCGTCCAGCGGACCTGCCGCGCGCAGCCGCTCGGCCAGCGTGACGCGGTCGGCCGCCTCGGGGTCCACCTCGAACAGCTCGGCTGCGGCACCATGGCGAGTCAGGCCGGCCAGCAGCGGCTCGGCGAGGTCGCCGGCCACGCCCGCCGGCGCGACGATCAGCCAGCGGCCGGTGAGCGCAGCACCCGACGCCAGGGTCAGCGGGCGCCAGACCGCGCGGTGCTGCCAGCCGTCGAGCGCCGAGCGAGCCCGGCTGCGGGCCCGGTAGGCGGAGAGCGCGGGCAGCAGGTCGCCGAGCGAGCCGCCGTCGGTCAGTTCCAGGGCGCCGGAGAGACCGGCCAGGTCACCTCGCTCGACGGCCGCCCAGAACTCGGCGTCCTGGCCGGTCCCGGCGGCGTCGGCGGCGGGACGCGGGTCGTCGAGCAGCCAGTAGCGCTGGTGCTGGAAGGCGTAGGTCGGCAGCTCCACCAACCGCGCCGACTCCGGGAACTGCCACGCCACCTTGACGCCCGAGACGTGCAGGCCCCCCACCGCGCCCAGGAAGCAGGCGACCTCGCCACGGTCCTTGCGCAGCACCGGCGCCAGCACCTGCGGCTCCTCGCTCACGCAGTCCCGCACCAGCGCCGACAGCACACCGTCCGGCCCCAGCTCCAGGAACCGCGTCACGCCGGCGTCCCGCAGGGCGAGCACGCCGTCGTGGAAGCGCACCGCCTCCCGCACCTGCCGCACCCAGTACTCCGGGTCGCCCCACTCACCGGACACCGGGGCACCGGTCACCGTCGAGACGGCGGACAGCTGTGGTTCGCCGAAGGAGAGCCCAGCGACGACCTCGCGGAACTCCGCGAGCATCCCGTCCATCAAGGTCGAGTGGAAGGCATGACTGACCGTCAGGCGCTTGGTCTTGCGGCCCAGCTGCTCGAAGTGGGCGGCGAGCGCGAGCGTGTCGCTCTCGGTGCCGGAGATCACCACAGCGGTGGGGCCGTTGACGGCGGCGATCGACACGCCGTCGGTGAGCAACGGCCGCACCTCGGCCTCGGTCGCCTGCACCGCCACCATCGCACCGCCCGCCGGCAGCGCCTGCATCAGACGGCCGCGCGCCGCCACCAGCGTGCACGCGTCCGCCAGCGACAGCACCCCGGCCACGTGCGCCGCGGCGATCTCGCCGACCGAGTGACCGAGCACGACGTCCGGCGTGACGCCCCACGACTCCAGCAACCGGAACAGTGCCACCTCCAACGCGAAGAGCGCCGGCTGCGCGAAGCCCGTCCGGTGGATCTCCTCGTCGAGCGGCAGCGCCACTCCGAGCTGCGCGCAGACCGCGTCATGGGCCGCCGCGAACACCGGGAAGGCGTCGGACAACTCCCGGCCCATGCCCGGCCGTTGCGCACCCTGACCGGTGAAGAGGAACGCCGTGCGGCCCTCGCTCGCGGCCACGCCCGTGACCAGTCCGGGCGCCTCGCGCCCCTCGGCCAGCGCGGCCAGCGCGTCCCGCTCCAGCACCACCGCGCGGTGCTCGAAGGTCGAACGCGAGGTCGCCAGCGAGTACCCGAGGTCGGCCGTGTCCGTTTCCTGATCAGTGTTCAGATACTCCTGCAGCCGGGCAGCCTGGGCCCGCAGGCTGTCTGCCGTCCGGGCCGACAGCGGCCAGACCAGCGGAACGTCGCAGGCCTCGCGCGGCTCGGCCGCCACGGCCGGCGCCTGCTCCACGATCACATGCGCGTTGGTCCCGCTCACGCCGAAGGCGGAGACGCCCACCCGGCGCGGTTCGCCGGTCTCCGGCCACGCCCGCGCCTCGGTCAGCAGCTCCACCGCACCCGCCGACCAGTCGACCTCTCCCGTGGGGGCGTCCACGTGCAGGGTCCGGGGCAGCACGCCGTGCCGGATCGCCATGACCGACTTGATCACGCCACCGACGCCGGCTGCCGCCTGGGAGTGGCCGATGTTGGACTTCAACGAGCCGAGCCAGAGCGGCCGTTCGGCCGCCCGACCCTGGCCGTAGGTGGCCAGCAAGGCCTGGGCCTCGATCGGGTCGCCCAGCGTGGTGCCCGTCCCGTGCGCCTCGACCGCGTCCACCTGGTCGACCGTCAGACCGGCGTTCACCAGCGCCGCGCGGATCACCCGCTGCTGGGCCGGGCCGTTCGGTGCCGTCAGGCCGTTGGAGGCGCCGTCCTGGTTCACCGCACTGCCGCGCAGCACCGCCAGCACCGGGTGCCCGTTGCGGCGGGCATCGGAGAGCTTCTCCACCAGCAGCATGCCGACGCCCTCGGACCACCCGGTCCCGTCGGCCGCCGCCGCGAACGGCTTGCAGCGACCGTCGGCGGCCAGCCCGCGCTGCCGGCTGAACTCCACGAACGCCGCCGGGCTGGCGATCACCGTGACGCCACCGGCCAGCGCCAGTGTGCACTCGCCGTTGCGCAGGGCCTGGGCGGCCAGGTGCAGCGCGACCAGCGAGGAGGAACAGGCGGTGTCGATGGTCATCGCCGGGCCTTCCAGCCCGAAGGTGTAGGCCAGGCGCCCGGAGACCACCGAGGTGGCACTGCCGGTCAGCAGGTGACCCTCCAGCCCCTCCGGCACCTCCTGGAGACCCGCGCCGTACCCCGAGGTCGAGGCGCCGACGAAGACGCCGGCCCGGCTGCCCTTGAGCGTCGCCGGATCGATGCCGGCCCGCTCGAACGCCTCCCAGGAGGTCTCCAGCAGCAGCCGCTGCTGCGGGTCCATCGCCAGCGCCTCGCGCGGCGAGATCCCGAAGAACCCGGGGTCAAACGCGCCCGCGTCGTGCAGGAAACCGCCCTCGTCGGCGTAGCAGGTGCCCGGGTGCTCCGGGTCCGGGTGGAAGAGTGCCGCCAGGTCCCAGCCGCGGTCGGCCGGGAACCCGGAGATGGCGTCCGCCCCGTCCGCCACCAGCCGCCACAACTCCTCGGGCGAGCCGACCCCGCCCGGGTAGCGGCAGCTCATCGCCACGATGGCGACGGGCTCGGGCTGCCCGCCCGACTCCAACTCGCGCAGGCGCTGGCGTGTCTGGTGCAGATCAGCCGTTACCCGCTTGAGGTAGTCGCGGAGCTTCTCTTCATTCACCATGGAACCCTTGCCTGTTGAGATGGGTCAGACGGGGGACAGCTACGCGTCGCCGGACTGGTCGTCCAGCCCGAGCTCGTTGTTGATGAAGGCGAACAGGTCGTCGTCCGAGGCGTCGTCGAGCTGCTGGAGCACCGACTCCTCCTCGCCCGCCCCGGCCGCACTCGCCTCCGGTCCGGTCAACCGGGCCAGCAGGATGCCGAGTCGGGCGGCCACCGCGGCCCGGGTCTCCCCGTCCGCGCCGGTGCCGAGCACGGCGGCCTCCAGCCGGTCGAGTTCGGCCAGCGCCGACTGCGGGGTCCCCGCGTCCGGCAGCAGCTCGGCGCCGATGTGCGCGGCGAGGGCGGCCGGGTTGGGGTGGTCGAAGACCAGGGTGGACGGCAGCCGCAGTCCGGTGTCCGCGCCGAGCAGGTTGCGCAGTTCGACCGCGGTGAGCGAGTCGAAGCCGAGCTCCGTGAACGGGCGGTCGGCCTCGACCGCGTCGGCCGCGGCGTGCCCGAGGGCGGTGGCGGCGTGGCCGCGGACCAGGTCGAGCAGCAGGCGGTCGCGCTCGGCAGCGCCGAGCGTGCGCAGGCGGTCGGTCAGGCCGCCGGCGGCCACGGGGCTGGTCGGCTCGGCCGCGCGCAGCGCCTCGTGGGCCGCGGGCAGACCGGTCAGCAGCGGGCTGGGCCGGTTCACCGTGAAGGCCGGCGCGAACCGGGTCCAGTCGATGTCGGCCACGGTCAGCCCGGACGCGCCGGCACCCACCGCGCGGTGCAGCGCGGCGATCGCCTGCGCGGGCCGCAGCAGCCGCAGGCCGCGGCGGGCCAGGTGCGCCTCGGCGCCCTCGGCGTCCGCCATGCCGCCGCCGGCCCACGGGCCCCAGGCGATCGCGGTGCCGGCCAGGCCGCGGGCCCGGCGGGTCTCGGCGAGGGCGTCGAGTGCGGCGTTGGCCGCGCTGTAGAGCGCCTGCCCGCCGCTGCCCCAGATGCCCGCGATCGAGGAGAAGAGCACGAAGGCGTCCAGCTCGCGGTCGCCCAGCAGCTCGTCCAGGTGCACCGCACCCGTCACCTTGCCCGCGACCACGGCCGCCGCGTCGGCGAGGGTGCTGTCGGCCAGGGTGCCGTTCACGTTGACGCCGGCCGCGTGCACCACGCCGGTGAGGTCGGGGCAGCGGTCGAGCAGCGCGGCGACGGCGGCCCGGTCGGCCAGGTCGCAGGCCTCGACGGCCACCTCGGCACCGAGCGCGGTCAGTTCGGCGGTCAGCTCGGCCGCACCGGGGGCGGCCGGGCCGCGGCGGCTGGTCAGCACCAGCCGCTCGACGCCGTGGGCGGCCAGCCAGCGGGCCACCTCGGCACCCAGCACACCGGTGCCGCCGGTCACCAGAACCGTGCCGCGCGGTTGCCAGTCGGCCGCAGCAAGGCCCGGCTCGGCGTAGCCCAGGCGGCGGGCGAAGACGGCGGCGGTGCGAATCGCCACCTGGTCCTCGGTGCCGTCGGAGACGACGGCGAGCAGCCGGTCCAGGGTGCGGTCGTCGACGGCCGCGGGGAGGTCGACCAGACCGCCCCAGCCGGCCGGGGTCTCCAGCGCCGCTGCCCGGCCGAGGCCCCAGACCAGGGCCTGGGCGGGTGCGGTCAGGGTGTCCGTGTCGTCCGTGGCCACCGCGCCGCGGGTCGCGCACCAGAGCGGGGCGCCCAGTTCGGCGGCCGCCAGCGCCAGGGTGGCCGCGAAGCCCGCGGTGAGCGCGGGGAACTCGGGGTGCGGGGTGTCGTCCAGCGCGAGGAGGGAGAGCACGGCGCTCGTGGCGGTGTCCACGGCCGCGGCCGCCTTCTCGACACCGGTGACCAGCACGCCACCACGCCGCTCCAGCGCGGCCGCCAGCTCGACCACCTCGTCGCTCGGCTGCTCCGGCACGACCACCAGCCAGCGGCCGGCCGGTACGCCGGTGCGGGGCCGGTCGAGCGGCGACCAGGTCACCTGGTAGCGCAGCGCGTCCAGTTGCGCGCTCTGCTGCCGGTCGCGGCGGTAGTCGGTGAGTGCCGGGAGCACGCTGCTCAGCGGGGCTTGGTCGTCCACGCCGAGCGCCGACGCGAAGGCGGCGAGGTCGCCGGAGTCCACGGCCGCCCAGAGGCGGTCGTCGGTCTCCAGGCCGGCCGGGGTTACGGCCGTCTGCTCGGGCCAGTAGCGGGTGCGCTCGAAGGGGTAGGTGGGCAGGTCGGCGAGGAGTGCCCGGGTCTGGAGCTGCCAGCTGACGGGCGTGCCGTCGACGTGGAGTTCGGCGAGGGCGGTCAGGAAGGACTGCACCTCGGGCCGGTCCTTGCGCAGCGCGGTCGCCGCAACTCGGGGCTCGGTGGGCAGGCTGTCCTGGGCGAGGGCGGTGAGGGTGCCGTCGGGGCCGACCTCCAACAGGCGGGTCACGCCGTGGGCGGCCAGCGTCTGGATGCCGTCGTGGAACCGGACCGCCTCGCGCACGTGACGCACCCAGTACGCCGGGTCGCAGACCTCGTCGCTCACCAGCGCGCCGGTCAGGTTGGAGACCAGCGCGATCCGCGGCACAGCAGGCGAAAGCCCACGCACCACCTCGCCGAACTCCACCAGCATCGCGTCCATAGCGTCTGAGTGAAACGCATGCGAGACCCGCAAACGCCTAGTCTTCCGACCCAGCTGCTCGAAGTGCTCGGCGATCACCAGGGCCGCGGCCTCGTCACCGGAGACCACGGTGGCCTGCGGGCCGTTGACCGCGGCGATCGAGACGCCGTCGGTGAGCAGCGGCAGCACCTCCGCCTCCGTGGCCTGCACCGCCACCATTGCCCCACCAGCCGGCAAGGCCTGCATCAGCCGGCCACGGGCGGCGACCAGGGTGCAGGCGTCCTCCAGCGAGAACACCCCGGCCACGTGCGCGGCGGCGATCTCACCCACCGAGTGACCGATCACCACATCCGGGGTGACACCCCAGGACTCGAGCAGCCGGAACAGCGCGACCTCAAGCGCGAACAGCGCCGGCTGCGCAAACCCGGTCTGATGCACAGCGTCATCAGCGGGGAGCTCGACATCAAGCCGCGCACACACCGCGTCATACGCATCCGCGAACACCGGGAACGCCGCATACAACTCACGTCCCATACCAGGCCGCTGCGACCCCTGCCCCGTGAACAGGAACGCCGTGCGACCGTCCGGGTCAGCCGTGCCCAGGCGGACCTCGGCGACGCGGCGGCCCTCGGCCAGGGCAGCCAGGCCGTCCAAGCCGGCCGCGTGATCGTCCGCGAGGATCGCGGCGCGGTGCTTGAGGGTGGCGCGGGCGGTGGTGAGGGTGTGGGCGATGTCGGCCGGGGTGAGGGCTGGGTGGGCGAGCAGGTGCGCGTGCAGGCGCTCGGCCTGGGCACGCAGCGCCTCGGGCGACTTGGCGGACAACACCCACGGCAGCGGCACCGAAGCGCCCATTTCATCGGCCACCGGCTCCTCGGCCGGCGCCTCCTCGAGGATGGTGTGCGCGTTGGTGCCACTCAGCCCGAAGGACGAGACACCCACCCGCCGCACCCGCCCCTCCCGACGCGGCCAGGCCTGCTCCTCGGTCAACAACTCCACCGCACCCGCCGACCAGTCGACCTGCGGCGACGGCTCATCCACATGCAACGTGCGCGGCAACACACCGTGCTGCAACGCCATCACCATCTTGATCAAACCCGCCACACCCGCAGCAGCCTGCGTGTGACCCAGGTTCGACTTCACCGAACCCAACCACAACGGACGACCGGCCTCCCGACCCTGCCCATACGTCGCCAGCAACGCCTGCGCCTCGATCGGGTCCCCCAGACTCGTCCCGGTCCCGTGCGCCTCCACCGCGTCCACGTCCGCCGTCGACAGCCCGGCGTTCGCCAGCGCCTGCCGGATCACCCGCTGCTGCGCAGGACCGTTCGGCGCGGTCAGCCCGTTCGACGCCCCGTCCTGGTTGATCGCTGAGCCGCCCACCACCGCGAGCACCCGGTGCCCGAGCCGCCGAGCGTCACTCAGCCGCTCCAACAGCAACATGCCGGCGCCCTCCGACCAGCCCGTACCATCCGCACCCGCCGCAAACGGCTTGCACCGACCATCACCAGCCAACCCACCCTGCCGCGCGAACTCCGCAAACGCCCCCGGCGTCGACATCACCGTCACCCCACCCGCCAACGCCACATCACACTCACCCGACCGCAACGACTGCACCGCCAAATGCAACGCCACCAACGACGACGAACACGCCGTATCCACCGTCACCGCAGGACCCTCACCCCCCAACACATACGCCACCCGACCCGACACCACCGACGCCGCACTCCCCGTCCCCACATGCCCCTCAACACCCTCAACACCCGCACCAAGAAGCAACATCGGATAATCCTGACCATTCGTCCCCGCAAACACCCCCAACCGCGAACCCCTCACCGACAACGGATCAACCCCACCCCGCTCCAACGCCTCCCACGACACCTCCAACAACAACCGCTGCTGCGGATCCATCGCCAACGCCTCACGCGGCGACACCCCAAAAAACCCCGCATCAAACCCAGCCACCCTCTCAACAAACCCACCCACCCGAGCAAACCCCCCACCCAACCCACCAACATCCCAACCCCGATCACCCGGAAACCCCGACATCGCATCACCACCACCCACCACCAACTCCCACAACTCCTCCGGCGACCCCACCCCACCCGGGAACCGACACCCCATCCCCACCACCACCACCGGCTCACCCACACCCACGGGCGAAGCCACCACCGGCGCCACGGCCCCGGCCAAGCCGGCCAGCTCCGCCTCCAGCTGCGCCGCCAGCGCGGTCGCCGTCGGGTAGTCGAAGACCACGGTGCTGGGCAGCCGCAGCCCGGTGCGGGCGTCGAGGCGATTGCGCAGCTCGACGGCGGTCAACGAATCGAAGCCCAGGTCACGGAAGGCCCGATCAGCCTCCACCGCCTCCGCCGAGGCGTAGCCCAGCACGGCCGCCACCTGGGTGCGCACCAGGGTCAGCAGGTGCCGGGAGCGCTCGACCGGCGTGAGCGGGGCCAGCTCCGCGGCCAGCGGCAGCCGGCTGTCCGGCGCTGCCTCGGTCGGCGCGGTCGCGCCGCCGGGGACCAGCTCGGCGACCAGCGCGGAGGGCCGGGCCGCCGTCAGGGCCGGGCCGAAGACCGCCCAGTCGAGGTCGGCGACCAGCACCGAGGCCAGGTCGCCACCGGCCGCCCGGCCCAGCGCCGCCACCGCGAGCTCCGGCGCCAGTGCGGTCACCCCGCCGCGCCGCAGCCGCTCCTCGACCACCTCGTCGGCCGCCATGCCGGCACCCGCCCACGGACCCCAGGCGATCGACACCGCCGGCAGCCCCCGACCACGCCGGTACTCCGCCAGCGCATCCAGGTAGGCGTTCGCCGCCGCGTAACTCCCCTGACCCGCACCACCGATGACACCCGCCATCGAGGAGAAGAGGACGAACGCGTCCAACTCCCGCTCGGCCGTCAGCTCGTGCAGATTCCACGCTCCCTGCGCCTTCGCCGCCAGCACTCCCGCCACCCGCTCCGGCGTCAACCCCGCCAACACCCCGTCATCCAACACACCAGCCGCATGCACCACCGCCGAGAACGCGAACCGCTCGAACAGATCCACCAGTTGAGCCCGGTCGGCCACATCACACGCCTCGACCACCACCTCCACCCCGAGCCCCGCCAACTCCGCAACACCAGGAGCCCCGAGACCACGCCGACTCGTCACCACCACCCGCTCAGCACCGGCACCCGCCAACCACCGTGCCACCGCCACACCCAACGCCCCGGTGCCACCCGTCACCAGCACCGTCCCCGACGGCACCCACTCCCCCGCACCCCACGACGCCCGCACCAACCGCCGCCCGAACACCCCGGAACCACGCACCGCCACCTGATCCTCGACCCCACCCACCAGCACCGACACCAACCGCGCCACCACCCGCTCGTCCACCCCACCCACCGGCAGATCGACCAACCCACCCCACACCCGCGGCAACTCCAACCCCGCCACCCGACCCAGACCCCACACCAACCCCTGACCAGGCGCCGACACCCCGTCCGCCCGACCCACCGACACCGCACCCCGCGTCACACACCAGAGCGGCGCCTCGAGGCCGCCGGCGAGCAGTGCCAGCGTCTCGGCGAGGCCCACCGACAGCTCGGGGTGCTCCGGGTGCGGGCGCTCGTCCAGCGCCAGCAGCGAGAGCACACCGGTGGTGCCCGCGTCGATCGCCGCGGTCGCCTCGCCGGCCCGCACCGCGAGCACGTCGCCGCGCCGGGCCAGGCCCTCGACCAGGGCCGTCAGCTCCGCATCGGGGTTCTCCGGCAGCACGACCACCCAGCGCCCGGGCAGCGAACCGCCGACCGGCAGGTCCAGCGGCTGCCAGCTCACCCGGTACGGCCAACGGTCCAGCGTCGAGCGGCTGAGGCTGCGCTCGCGGTAGGCGGTCAGCGCGGGCAGCAGCTCGTCGAGCGCGCCCTCCTCGCCGACCTGGAGGGACTCGGCCAGCTCACCGAGGTCGCCGCGTTCGACCGCGGCCCAGAAGGCCGCGTCGTCCGCGGTCCCGGCTCCGTCGGCGGCGGGACGCGGGTCGTCGAGCAGCCAGTAGCGCTGGTGCTGGAAGGCGTAGGTCGGCAGCTCCACCAACCGCGCACCGGCCGGGAACTGCCAGTCGACCGGCACACCCGACACGTGCAACCGCGCCAGCGCGCCCAGGAAGCCCGCCACCTCCGCACGGTCCTTGCGCAGCACCGGCGCCAGCACCTGCGGCTCCTCCGCCACACAGTCCCGCACCAACGCCGACAGCACCCCGTCCGGCCCCAGCTCCAGGTACCGCGTCACGCCGGCGTCCCGCAGGGCGAGCACGCCGTCGTGGAAGCGCACCGCCTCCCGCACCTGCCGCACCCAGTACTCCGGGTCGCCCCACTCACCGGCGACCGGGGCACCGGTCACCGTCGAGACGGCGGACAGCACCGGCACGTCGAACTCCAGCTCCGCGACCACCCGGCGGAACTCGGCCAGCATCGGCTCCATCAGCGGCGAGTGGAACGCATGGCTGACCTCCAGCCGGCGGGTCTTCCGCCCGAGCCGCTCGAAGTGCTCGCCGATCTCCAGGGCGGCCGCCTCCGCACCGGAGACCACCACCGCCGCCGGGCCGTTCACCGCGGCGATCGAGACGCCCTCGGTCAGCAGCGGCAGCACCTCCGCCTCGGACGCCTGCAGCGCGACCATCGCGCCACCGGCCGGCAACGCCTGCATCAGCCGACCGCGCGCCGCCACCAGCGCACACGCGTCCGCCAGCGACAGCACCCCCGCCACGTGCGCCGCGGCGATCTCCCCCACCGAGTGGCCCAGCACCACATCCGGCGCCACGCCCCAGGACTCCAGCAACCGGAACAGTGCGACTTCGAGCGCGAACAGCGCCGGCTGCGCGAACCCGGTCCGGTGCACCGTCCCGTCCAGCGGCAGCACCACGTCCAGGCGCGCACAGACCGCGTCGTAAGCGTCCGCGAAGACCGGGAAGGCCTCGTACAACTCCCGCCCCATGCCCGGCCGCTGCGCCCCCTGCCCGGTGAAGAGGAACGCCGTCCGGCCACCGGCCGCGGCCACCCCCGTCACCAGCCCGGGCGCCTCCCGTCCCTCGGCCAGCGCGACCAGCGCGTCCCGCTCCAGTACCACCGCACGGTGGTCCAACACCGAGCGGCCGACCGCCAGCGAGTACCCGAAGTCGACCGCGTCGACTTCCTGGTCACCGATCTGACGGGACTGACGAGACGTCATCGCGTCGAGCAGCCGGGCCGCCTGGGCCCGCAGCCCGTCCGCCGTCCGGGCCGACAGCGGCCAGAGCAGCGGAGCGTCGCAGGCCTCGCGCGGCTCGGCCGCCACGGCCGGCGCCTGCTCCACGATCACGTGCGCGTTGGTGCCGCTGAGCCCGAAGGCCGAGACGCCCACCCGGCGCGGCTCGCCGGTCTCCGGCCAGGCCCGTGCCTCGGTCAGCAGCTCGACCGCGCCCGCCGACCAGTCCACGTGCGGGGTCGGCGCATCCACGTGCAGGGTGCGCGGCAGCACCCCCGCCTGCATGGCCAGCACCGTCTTGATCACGCCCGCGACCCCGGCCGCGGCCTGGGTGTGGCCGATGTTGGACTTCAACGACCCGAGCCAGAGCGGCCGTTCGTCAGCGCGACGCCGACCGTAGGTGGCCAGGATGGCCTGCGCCTCGATCGGGTCGCCCAGCGTGGTGCCCGTCCCGTGCGCCTCGACCGCGTCGACCTGCTCGGCCGTCAGCCCGGCGTTGGCCAGGGCGGCCCGGATCACCCGCTCCTGGGCCGGGCCGTTGGGCGCGGTCAGGCCGTTGGAGGCGCCGTCCTGGTTGACGGCACTGCCACGCAGCACCGCCAACACCGGGTGCCCGTTGCGACGGGCCTCACTCAACCGCTCCACCAGCACCATTGACACGCCCTCGGACCAGCCGGTCCCGTCGGCGGCCGCCGCGAACGGCTTGCACCGGCCGTCGACCGCGAGCCCGCGCTGCCGGCTGAACTCCACGAACGCCGCCGGGCTCGCCAGCACGGTGACGCCGCCGACCAGCGCCAACTCGCACTCGCCGGCCCGCAGCGCCTGGGCGGCCAGGTGCAGCGCCACCAGCGAGGAGGAGCAGGCCGTGTCGACGGTCATCGCCGGGCCTTCCAGCCCGAAGGTGTAGGCCAGGCGCCCGGAGACCACGGACATCGCGTTGCCGGTCAGCAGTTGGCCCTCGAGGGACTCGGCGGCCTCGCCGCCCTCCGCGCCGTAGCCCTGGTAGGAGGCACCGACGAAGACGCCGGCCCGGCGGCCGCGGACCGCGGCGGGGGCGATGCCCGCACGCTCGAAGACCTCCCAGGCCGCCTCCAGCAGCAGGCGCTGCTGCGGGTCGGTGGCCAGCGCCTCGCGCGGCGAGATGCCGAACAGCTCGGCGTCGAAGTCCCCGGCCTGGTGCAGGAAGCCGCCCTCGCGGGCGTAGCAGGTGCCGGGGTGGTCCGGGTCCGGGTGGTAGAGGCCGGCCAGGTCCCAGCCGCGGTCGGTCGGGAAGTCGCCGATGCCGTCGCCGCCCTCGGCCAGCAGCTGCCAGAGCTCCTGCGGGCTGCGGATGCCGCCGGGCAGCCGGCAGCTCATGGCGACGATGGCCACCGGGTCGTCGTCGGCCACGGCGAGGGCCGGTGCCGGGGTGTCCGGGTCGGCGGCGGCGTCCGCGCCGAGCAGGGCCTGGCGCAGGTGGGCGGCCAGCACGGCCGGGGTCGGGTGGTCGTAGACCAGGGTGGCGGGCAGCGCGACGCCGGTCTCGGCGGTGAGCGCGTTGCGCAGCTCGACGGCGGTCAGCGAGTCGAAGCCCAGCTCGCGGAAGGCCTTGTCGGCGGGCAGCTCGGCACCGGCGCCGTGGCCGAGCACGGCGGCGGCGTGACCGCGGACCAGGTCGACCAGCAGCCGCTCCCGCTCGGCCGGCGGCAGCGCGGCCAGGCGGGCCCGCAGCTCGGTGCCGGCGGCCTGGCCGGGGGCGGTGCCGGCGGCCGGCTGTCCGGCCAGGGCGGCGACGGCCGCCGGGAGGTCGGCGAGCAGCGCGCTGGCCCGGTTGACCGTGAAGGCGGGGGCGAACCGGGCCCAGTCGACATCGGCGACGGTCAGCTGGGCGTCGGTGCCGGTCAATGCCTCGCTCAGGGCGGCGAGGGCCAGCGCCGGGTCCATCATCGGCAGGCCGCGGCGGGCGAGTTCGACCTCGGCGCCGTCCCGGACGGCCATGCCGGTGCCGCCCCACGGGCCCCAGGCCACCGAGGTGGCGGCCAGGCCACGGGACCGGCGGGCCTCGGCGAGGGCGTCCAGGTAGGCGTTGGCGGCGGCGTATCCGGCCTGGCCGCCGCTGCCCCAGATGCCGGCGATCGAGGAGTACAGCACGAAGGCGTCCAGCGCGCGGTCGCCGAGCAGCTCGTCCAGGTGGGCGGCGCCGGCGACCTTGGCGGCGAGCACCTCGGCGAGTTCGGCCGGGGTCAGCTCGGCGAAGGCGGTCAGCTGGCCGACGCCGGCGGTGTGCACCACGGCGGTGAGGTCCGGGAGGCCGTCGAGCAGCGCGGCGACGGCGGCGCGGTCGGCGACGTCGCAGGCGGCGATGGTCACCTCGGCGCCGAGCGCGGTCAGTTCGGCGCGCAGCTCGGCCGCGCCGGGGGCGTCCGGGCCGCGGCGGGCGGTGAGCACCAGGTGGGCGGCGCCGTTGGCGGCCAGCCAGCGGGCGGCCTGGGCGCCGAGCGCGCCGGTGCCGCCGGTGACCAGCACGGTGCCGCGCGGCTGCCAGGCGACGGCCGCCGGGTCGGCGGGCTTGGCCTGGTGCAGGCGGCGGGCGAAGGTGCCGGTGGCCCGGACGGCCACCTGGTCCTCGGTGCGGTCCGCGAGGGCGGCGGCCAGCCGGCGGCCGGCCCGCTCGTCGAGCACGGCCGGGAGGTCGAGCAGGCCGGCCCAGCGGCCGGGGTGTTCCAGCGCCGCGACCCGGCCCAGGCCCCAGAGCGCGGCCGGCGCGGGGTCGGCCGGGGCGTCGGCACGGCCGGTGGCGACGGCGCCGCGGGTCAGCACCCGCAGCGGGGCCGCGAGGTCGAGGTCGGCCAGCGCCTGCACCAGCGCGGTGGTGGCGGTGAGGGCCAGCGGGAGGTGCGGGTGCTGGGGGTGCGGGCCCGCGGCGAGGGCCAGCAGCGAGAGCACGCCGGCCGGGGCCGGCAGGTCGGCGAGCGTGTCGTGCAGCGCCTCGGTGAGCCGTTCGCGGTTCAGCTCGCCGGCGTCGAGCAGCAGTTGGACCGGTTCGGCGCCGTGCGCCCGCAGTGCGGCGCAGAGCTCGGCGACCGGTTCGGCGTCGACTTCGGAGCGTGGCACCAGCAGCAGCCAACTGCCCTCCAGAGTAGGCGCGGTGGCCTCGGGCAGCGGCTGCCAGCCGATCCGGTAGCGCCAACCCGCCACGGTGGAGCGGTCGCTCTGCCGGCGGCGGTAGGCGGCCAGGGCCGGCAGCAGGTCGGGCAGCCGGGTGTCGGGGTCGACCTGCAGCGCGCTGCTGAAGCCGGCCAGGTCGGCCTGCTCGACGGCCGCCCAGAACCGGCCGTCGGCGCCGCCGGGCGCCGCGGGGGCGGTGGCCGCGGGCTCCGCGTCGAGCCAGTAGCGCTGCCGCTGGAAGGGGTAGGTGGGCAGGTCGGCGTGGCGGGCGCCGGTGCCGGCGAAGAAGCGCTCCCAGTCGACGGCGGTGCCGTGGGCGTGCAGCTCGGTCAGCGCGCGCAGCAGGGTGAACGCTTCGGGGCGGTCCTTGCGCAGGGTGGCCGTCAAGCTCACCCCGGCGTCGAGGCACTCGGGTGCGAGGGCGGTGAGCACCCCGTCGGGGCCGAGCTCCAGGTAGCGGGTGACGCCCTCGGCCTGCACCGCGCGGATGCCGTCGTGGAAGCGGACGGCTTCGCGCACGTGGCGCACCCAGTACTCGGGCTCGCTCCACTCGTCGGTGACGGGCGCACCCGTCACCGTGGAGACGGCAGCCAACGTCGGCACGCCGAACGAGAGCTGCGCGACCACGGCGCGGAACTCGTCGAGCATCGGGTCCATCAGCGGCGAGTGGAAGGCGTGGCTGACGGTCAGGCGCTTGGTCTTGCGGCCCAGCTGCTCGACGTGGGCGGCGATCGCCAGCGCGGCGGCCTCCTCGCCGGAGACCACGGTGGCGGTCGGGCCGTTGACGGCGGCGATGGAGACGCCTGCGGTGAGCAGCGGCAGCAGCTCGGCCTCGGACGCCTGCAGCGCGATCATCGCGCCACCGGCCGGCAGCTGCTGCATCAGGCGACCACGCGCGGCCACCAGGGCGCAGGCATCGTCCAGCGAGAACACCTCGGCCACGTGCGCCGCCGCGATCTCACCGATCGAGTGCCCCAGCACCACCTCCGGGGTGACACCCCAGGACTCCAGCAGCCGGAACAGCGCCACCTCCAGCGCGAACAGCGCCGGCTGGGCGAACTCGGTGCGGTGCAGCCGCTCGTCGTCCCCGAACACCAACTCGCGCAGGTCAAGGGCCAGGTCGAAGCGCGCGCAGACCGCGTCGAAGGCCGCCGCGAACACCGGGAACGCGTCGTACAGTTCACGCCCCATGCCGGGCCGCTGGGCGCCCTGGCCGGTGAAGAGGAAGGCGGTGCCGGCGGCCGGGCGGGCGGTGCCGCGCACCAGGTTCGGGGCGGTGCCGCCCTCGGCCAGCACGGCCAGCCCGCGCAGCAGGTCGGCGCGGTCCGCGCCGACCACGGCGGCGCGGTGCTCGAAGGCGGCCCGGCCGGTGGCGAGGGTGACGGCGACGTCGAGGGCGGAGGTGTCCTGCGCGTGCTCGCCGAGGTGGGTGTGCAGCTGCTCGGCCTGGGCGCGCAGGGCGGCCTCGGTGCGGGCGGCGAGCAGCCAGGGCAGCACGGCGGGCGCCGCCGGCTCGACCGGATCGGCGGCGGCCGGCTCGGGCGCCTGCTCGATGATCACGTGGGCGTTGGTGCCGCTCACCCCGAAGGAGGAGACGCCGGCCCGGCGCGGGCGGCCGGTCGCCGGCCACTCCCGGGCCTCGGTGAGCAGTTCGACCGCGCCCGCCGACCAGTCGACGTGCGGCGAGGCCTCCTCGACGTGCAGCGTGCGCGGCAGCCGGCCGTGGCGGATCGCCTCGACCATCTTGATCACCCCGGCCACGCCGGCGGCGGCCTGGGTGTGGCCGAGGTTGGACTTCAGCGCGCCCAGCCAGGCCGGCTGGTCGGCGGGGCGGTCCTGCCCGTAGGTGGCGAGCAGCGCCTGCGCCTCGATCGGGTCGCCGAGCGAGGTGCCGGTGCCGTGCGCCTCGATGGCGTCGACCTCGGCGGCGGTCAGCCGGGCGTTGGCCAGCGCCGCGCGGATCACCCGCTGCTGGGAGGGGCCGTTGGGGGCGGTGAGGCCGTTGGAGGCACCGTCCTGGTTCACCGCCGTGCCGCGCACCACGGCGAGCACCGGGTGGCCGTTGCGGCGGGCGTCGGAGAGCTTCTCGACCAGCAGGATGCCGACTCCCTCGGCCCAGCCGGTGCCGCCCGCGTCGGCCGAGAAGGCCCGGCAGCGGCCGTCCACGGCCAGCGCCTGCTGCCGGCTGAACTCGACGAACGCCGCCGGACTGGCCATCACCGAGACCGCGCCGGCCAGCGCCAGCGTGCACTCGCCGCTGCGCAGCGCCTGGGCGGCCAGGTGCAGCGCGACCAGCGAGGAGGAGCAGGCGGTGTCCACGGTGACCGCCGGGCCCTCCAGACCGAGCGCGTAGGAGATCCGACCGGAGACCACGCTGGCCGCGCTGCCCAGGCCCAGGTAGCCCTCGAAGTCCTCCGGCGCGCGGTGCAGCCGGGAGGCGTAGTCCTGGCCGTTGGTGCCGACGAAGACGCCGACCCGGCCGCCGCGCACCGTCGCCGGGTCGATGCCCGCGCGCTCGAAGGCCTCCCAGGAGGTCTCCAGCAGCAGCCGCTGCTGCGGGTCGGTGGCGATCGCCTCGCGCGGCGACATGTCGAAGAACGCCGGGTCGAACTCGGCGGCGCTGTAGAGGAATCCGCCCTGGTCGGTGTAGCAGGTGCCGGGGTGCTCCGGGTCCGGGTCGTACAGCCCCGCCAGGTCCCAGCCGCGGTCGGTGGGGAACGGCCCGATCGCGTCCACCCCGTCCGCGACCAGCTGCCAGAGGTCCTCGGGCGTCCGCACGCCCCCCGGGAAGCGGCAGCTCATCGCGACAATCGCGACGGGCTCGTGCGGCGCGGCGGTCAGCAGCTGGTTCTGCTGCTTGAGCCGCTCGTTCTCCCGCAGGGAGGCGCGCAGCGCTTCGACAACCTTCTCGGCAGGCGTAGCCATCAAAAACTCCACGGTCAGGAGCGGTTCAAGCAGTACGGGAAGCAGCAGGCAGGGATGGGATCAGGCGCCGGCGCCGTCGAGCGCCCGCTGGACCAGCGCCTCGACGTCCATCGCGTCGAAGTCGCTGTCGGCCGCCGGGGCCGGCTCGAGGGGCGCACCGGTCTCGACGGGCTCGGCCGCCACGGCCGCCATGCTCGCCGCGGCCGGCTCGGCGGCGAGGCCGAGCAGGGCGTCGAGCAGGCCCGCCGCCCGCAGCCGGGCCAGCGACACGGTCGCCAGCGCCTCGCGCACCGCGGCCTCGCCCGGCTCCGCGGCCGCCGGGGTGGGACCGGGCCGGCCCAGCTGCTCGCCCAGGTGGCGGGCCAGCACGGCCGGGGTCGGGTAGTCGAAGACCAGGGTGGCGGGCAGCTTGAGGCCGGTGGCCTGGCCGAGCCGGTTGCGCAGCGCGAGCGCGGTGATCGAGTCGAAGCCGAGGGTGCGGAACGCCCGCTCGGGTTCGACCGCCGCGGCCGAGGTGTGCGCGAGCACGGCGGCGACGTGGCCGCGGACCAGGTCGACCAGGGCCCGCTCGCGCTTGGCGGCGGACAGCCCGGCCAACCGGTCGAGCAGTTCCGCGGCGTCGTCGGCGGCCGGGGTCCGGTCCGCGGCGGGCGGCTGGGCCGGCCGGAGTTCGGCCAGCAGCGGGGCGGCGGCCTCGCCGCGGTGCCGCTGCCAGTCGAGGTCGGCGACCAGCAGCACGGCGGCGTCCTCGTCCAGCGCCCGGTGCAGGGCGGTGATCGCGGCGGCCGGCGCCATCGGCAGCACGCCGCGTGCGCCGAGCTGTTCGCCCACCGCGCCGGCGGCCAGGCCGACCGCCGCCCAGGCGCCCCAGGCCACCGAGGTGCCGGGCAGCCCGGCCGCGCGGCGCAGCTGGACCAGGGCGTCCAGGTAGGCGTTGGCGGCCGCGTAGCTGCCCTGCCCGGCGCTGCCGAGGGTGCCGGCGGCGGAGGAGAAGAGCACGAAGGCGTCCAGCTCCGTTCCGGCGGTCAACTCGTGCAGGTGCCAGGCGCCGAGGGCCTTGGGGGCCAGCACGGCGGCCGCCCGCTCGGGCGTCAGGGTGTCCAGCACGCCGTCGTCCAGCACCGCGGCGGTGTGGAAGACCGCGCGCACCGGGTTGCGCTCCAGCAGCTCGGCAAGCTCCTGACGGTCCGCCACATCACAGGTCTCGATGACAACTTCGGCGCCGAGCGCGACCAGGTCGGCGCGCAGCTCGGCCGCGCCGGGGGCCGCCGGGCCGCGCCGGCTGGTCAGCACCAGGCGTTCAGCACCCTGGGCGGCCAGCCAGCGGGCCACCTCCGCGCCCAGGCCGCCGGTGCCGCCGGTGACCAGCACGGTGCCGGCGGGCTGCCAGCGCCCGGCCGGGGCGCTCGGA
>NZ_JBNQTI010000148.1:0-24201 GCF_050325825.1 Kitasatospora sp. LaBMicrA B282 | reverse complement strand
CGGCCGAGGCCGCCCCGGTGGCACCCGCCCGCCCCGCGACCGCGCCGAACGCGAGCCCCGGCACCACCCCCGCGGCACCGGTCGACCCGCACGCCGCCCGCCGCCGGCTCTACGCCCGGCTGGTCACCCGCGCCGTCGACGGCGGCGACCACCCGCCGGCCCGCCGCGAGCTGGCGACCCGCCTCGCGCAGCGCGCCGAAGCCGCCGTGCTCCCCGGCACGCCCACCGCCGGTGACCTCGAACTCGACCGCCAGTTCGCCGAGTTCCTCGCCGACACGCTCGCGCTGCGCGGACCCGACGCGCACGACTACCTCAGCGGCACCACCGGCTACAGCCCCGAGGAGCCCACCGGCCTGCGCCACCTGTGCGGCTACCGGCTGCTGCGGCTGCGGGTGGTCTCCCGCGAGGTGCCCGGCGGCACGCTGGCGCTGCTGGTCTGCGAGCGCTGCGGCACCGCGCACACCCTGCCGCCGACCGCGCGGCCGCCGCGCCTGTCCGTCACGGCCGACGCGCTGACCCTCACCTTCCCCGAACCACTGCGCACCGGCGGCTGGTACGCCGCCGCGCGCCAGCCGATCGGCGGCCGCCCCGAGGCCAAGGCACCGGTGCGCCCGCTCGCCCCCGGCACCACCCGGCTGACCGTGCCGCTGCCCGCCGACCGCGCGCCGGGCCTGCGCCGCTTCGCCGTCGCGGTGGTCGCCGACGGCGACCTGGGCATCCACCAACTCCCGCTCGTCAACCCGTGAAGAACCCCGGAGCACCGGGCAGCATCTCTGAAAGGCGGTCACCTCGCATGGAAGCGCTCACCGTCCGCTGGGACAAGGACCATCGCGACGGCACCCACCGGTCCCGGGCGCCCGCCGAGACCCTGGCCGACTACGGCTCGCGGATGCGGCGGATGGGCATCACCCGGCTGGCCAACATGACCGGCCTGGACTGGCTGGGCATCCCGGTCTACAACGCGATCCGCCCCAACTCCCGTTCGCTGTCGGTCTCCCAGGGCAAGGGGGTGGACCACGACGCGGCCAAGGTGTCGGCCCTGATGGAGTCGATCGAGTACTGGCACGCGGAGTACTTCGAGGGCGCGTTGCGCCACGAGTCGCACCGCGAACTGAGCCGCCGGCTGCCCGTCCTGGACGTCACCCGGCTGCCGCTGCGCGGCGGCCTGGACACGGTCGGCGAGGGCTCCCGGGAGACCCCGGCGCGCGCAGTGCTCCGCACCGACCTGCCGATGCTCTGGACCGAGGGCTTCGACCTGCTGGAGCAGCGGCCGCTCTGGCTGCCGTACGAGAACGTCCGGCTGAACAAGGTGGGCATCGACTACGCCGCCACCACCTTCCGGGTCAGCTCCAACGGCCTGGCCTCCGGCAACAACCTGGTCGAGGCCGTCATCCACGGGATCTGCGAGCTGGTCGAGCGCGACGCCCTGACCATGTGGTGGCAGGGCATCACCAGCCCGGCCGACATCGAGACCGGCAAGCTCGACCTGGCCACGGTCACCGACCCGGTCTGCCGGGGCCTGCTGGACGCCCTGGAGGCCGGCGGCATGCAGGTCGCGGTCTGGGACGTCACCTGCGACACCGGCGTCCCCACCTTCCAGTGCTGCGTGGTGGAGGCCGCCGACCGGGTGGCCTGGCGCTCGTTCGGCGCCTGCTGGGGCTACGGCACCCACACCTCGCCCCAGGTCGCGCTCTCCCGCGCGCTCACCGAGGCCGCGCAGAGCCGGATCACGGTGATCGCCGCCAGCCGGGACGAGAACTTCCGCACCATGTACGACGCCCAGAACAACGCGGCCACCCTGACCCGCACCCGGGACGTCTTCTTCGCCCGCCCGGGCACCAAGGCCTTCGACACCGCCCACACCATCGACCACCCGACGCTCAACCAGGACCTGGAGACGATCCTCGCCCGGTTGCGGACGGCCGGCATCGAGAACGTGGTGGCGGTCGACCTCACCAAGCCCGAGATCGGCATCCCGACCGCCAAGGTGGTCGTCCCGGACCTGGAGTTCTACTCCCTGTTCATCGGTTACACGCCGGGCAAGCGGGCCCGGCAGCGTCTGCTGCGCAACAAGGAGGCCGCCCGATGAGCGGTGTGCACGTCTTCCTGGGCCCGAGCCTGCCGGTGGAGCTCGCCCGCGCCGAGCTCGACGCCACCTACCACCCGCCGGTCAGCTGCGGGGACGTCACCGAGCTGGTGCTCGACCGCGAGCCGCCCGCCTGCATCGTGATCATCGACGGGCTCTTCGAGCAGGTCCCCACGGTGTGGCACAAGGAAATCCTGTTCGCGCTCAGCCGCGGCACCCGGGTCTTCGGGGCCTCCAGCATGGGTGCGCTGCGGGCCGCGGAGCTGCACGAGTTCGGCATGGACGGGGTCGGCGGGATCTTCGAACGGTTCGCCTCGGGCGAGTACCAGGACGACGACGAGGTGACCATCGTCCACGCCCCGGCCGAGGAGGGCTACCAGCCGCTCTCCGAGGCGATGGCCAACCTGCGCGCCGGCCTGGCCTCGGCGCTGGCGGCCGGGGCGATCACCGCGGCCACCCACGACCTGCTGGTGGCCGCCGCCAAGGGCACCTTCTACCCGGAGCGGTCCTGGGGCCAGGTGCACGCGAGCGGCAAGCAACTTGGCGTGCCGGCCGAGGAGTTGGCCGCCCTGCGGGAGCACGTCAGGACCGAGCGGCCGGACGCCAAGCGGGCGGACGCGCTCGCGGTGCTCCGGGAGGTGCGCGAGCAGCTGCGCCAGGGGCTGCGGCCACCGGTGGTGGACTTCGAGCTGGAGCCCACCTACTACTGGGAGAAGCTGCTGACCGTGGTGCGCCAGCAGCGCGCCGAGGCCGCGCTGCGCGAGCGCACCGCGGTGGCACCGGCCAGGCTCTACGACCACCTGGCCCAGCAGCAGCCCGAGGTGCTGCGGGCCGCGCTGTGCGACGTGCTGGTCGAGCAGGAGGCGGCGCGGCTGGGGCTGTTGGTCCCCGCGAAGGCGAGGCAGCAGCACCTGGAGCGGCTCACCGCCGAAGGGCTGCTGCCCGCGGAGCTGCTGCCGGCGCTGGCCGAACGGGAGGCCAGGACCGAGGCGCTCGCCCACCGGGTGCGGGCCTCGCTGGCGGAGCCGGTGCTCACCCAGCTCTCCCGGCGCGGGCTGGTCGAGCGGATCGGCGCCGCGGTGGCCGCCCCGGAGCGTCCCGCGGGCGAGGACGCGCCCGGCGCGGCACTGCCCAAGCCCGGCGGCCGCCGGGAGTGAGCCCGGGCCCGGCCGCCCGACTGCCCGACCGGCGGGCGACCGGACGACCGGACGACCGGACGGAGCGAAGCAGCACGGCGGAGGTGGCCCGCGCCACCTCCGCCGTGCTGCGTCCGGGTGCCGGCGCCGACCGCACCGCTGCCGGGGAATCCACCGCGGAATTCGGCCCGGCGACGGGGGATCCCGCGACCGTATATGTCCCGTTTACCAGGCGTCGAGTCACGTATACCGACCATAGATCGCGGCGACCTAGGGTTTCACTCGCGTCAGTGAAACGCGGCGGGCCGAGAAAGCCCGCTCACCCCCCTTGCAGGAGTTCCCATGCGTCGGCTTTCCACGGTCATGCTGTCCGTTCTCACCATGTTCGCCGTTGCCACCGGGGTGGCGACGGGCCCGGCCCTCGCCCAGGGTCGGACCCACGGCCCCGCGGTCCACGCCACCGCGGACCAGAAGCAGACCGCCGACTTCCCGGCCTGCTGCTGAGTCCTCGCGGTCGGCGGCCGGGTGCCCGGCTGTCACCGCCGCGCGTCGGGTGGGGTCAGGCCGAGGGGGCGGCCGGCTCCACCCGGCGCGGCAGCAGGTGGCCGCGCTGCCCCAGGCAGCGCATGCCCTGCTGGTAGGCCCAGACCGCCCGGTCGTTCTCGCCCGAGCGTTCCATGATCTCGGCGAGTTCGGCCCAGGCGAAGGCGGCCTGCCGGTCCGCGCCGGAGGCCTCGAGGGTGAGGGCCCCGCGCTCGTAGGCGTCCCGGGCCCCGGCCGCGTCGCCCAGTTCCAGCAGACCGGCCGCCAGCACCAGCAGCGTGCGGGCGGTCTCCAGGCGGTGCCCCGGGCCGAGCAGCTCCAGCGCCCGGCGGGCGTGCTCGACGGCCGCCCCGGCGTTCTCCGCCAGCAGCTCGGCGCGCGCCATCGCGGTGGCGCAGTAGGCCCGGTCGACGCTGCTGCCGTGCACCTCCAGCGTCTCGGCGCTCTGCCGCAGCAGTTCCTTGGCCTGCGCCACGTCCGGGGTGTCGCTCTGCAGCAGGACCGCGGCGTAGCCGTTGCGCAGCCGGGCCAGCGCCCGCTCGTTCTCCCCCTCGGCGTAGATCGCCAGGGCGCGCTGGACCAGGGCCAGCGCACTCTCCGAGTCGCCGCGCCGGTAGGCCACCAGGCTGGCGTTCCAGTAGATGGCGCCCAGCGCCTTCGGATCGCGCACCGCCTGGGCCTGCTCGATGCCGACGGTGGCCAGGTAGCCGGCGCGGTGCAGGTCGCCGCGCTCGGAGTGCAGGCCGATCAGGGTGGAGAGCAGCTCCATGCCCAGCACGGTCGGGACGATCCCCAGCCGCTGCACGTCCGCCAGGGTGGCCTCGGCCAGCTCGATGGCGTGCGAGAGGTCGCCGAGTTCGCGGTAGCAGCGGCAGAGCGCCACCACGATCGGCAGCCGGGTGGTGTCGGCCTGCGACAGCCTCGGGTCGGTGCGCAGCCGCTCGTAGCGGGTGACCGCCTCCTCCAGCCGGCCGGAGAGCTCCAGCGCCTGGGCGATCCCGAGCTCGGCCTGGGCCGCGACCTGGTCGTGCCCGGCCTGGGCGGCCCGGGCCTGCAGCTCGGTGTAGGCCGTGAGGGCCTGGGGGGCGTCGCCGTTGCGCAGCACGATCTCGGCGTAGCGCAGCTCCACCTCGGTGTCCTCGGTGCGGACCTGCTCCAGCAGGCTCAGCAGCAACTTGGGGTCACAGCCCAGGCGGTGGGCGATCTGTTCGACGACCCGCTCGGTGGGCGTGCGCTTGCCGGCCTCGAGCAGGGAGATGTAGCTCGGCGACAGGCCGTCGCCCGCCAGGTCGGCCTGCGACATCTTCGCCGCCCGCCGCAGCTCGCGGATCCGAGCTCCCAACTCTTCCAGGTTCGACACGACCGGCCCCTTCTTGACTGTGGCTGAAGACTAACAGTCGAGGGGCCGAGTCAAGCCGGGTTTGACGGGACTGGGTCACTTCCCGCGCACGGCGGCGAGCCGAAGGTAGCGGAAGCGTCCGGAGCGGTAAAGGCCCGCGGAGTCGCGTCCCACCCGGTCGCCGAAGAAGCGGGTGTAGGCCTGCCGGCCGGCGTCCGCCGGCAGCGCGGCCAGCAGCCGCGCCACCTGCGCGGGCAGCAGGTCCAGGGCGCGCAGCACCCCGTCGGTGATGTCCTCCTGCACCACCAGGTGCAGGCCGGCGGCAGTCACCCGGGCGGCCAGCCGGTCCACCTGGTCGGCCGGCCACTCGTCCGCGAAGAGCAGCCGCCCGCCCGGGCGCAGCACCCGCCGGGCCTCGGCGAAGAAGGCGTCGGGGTCGGCGAAGCAGTGCGCCGACTCCACGCTGACCACGGCGTCGAACGAGCCCGCGGCGAACGGCAGGTCCTCGGCCCGGCCCTGCTCGAAGCCGAGCCCAAGCCCCCGGTGGACCCGGCGGCAGAAGGCCACACTGGCCGGCGAGAGGTCCAGGCCGGTCGCGGAGCGGGCGCCGTGCACCCGGGTCAGCCGCTCGGTGCCGCCGCCGCGGCCGCTGCCCACGTCGAGCACCACCGCGCCGGCCAGCGCACCACCGGCCGCAGCACCGTCAGCCGCAGCACCGTCAGCCGGTGCCTCCGCACCGCCCACCACCAGGTCGTAGAGCCGGGCGGCGTACCGGCCCTGGTCCGCCCCGCCGGGCTGCGGCCCGGGCGCGGCGGGCTGCGCCACCGCACCGGCGGCGGCCGGCTGGTGGCCCATGTTCATGAAGGTGAACCAGTCGTCCGGGTGCAGCAGCAGCATCAGGTCGTACTTGGCCCGGTACAGCGAGGTCCGGTCGAGGGCGGGCAGCATCCGCTCGGCGGCGGCCCGGCAGTGGGCCGGCGCGGGCCGCAGGAGGTCGCCGACCCGGGCGGCGACGTGGTCGGCGGCCCGCTCCCAGCGGTCCGGGCCGGCCGCGGGCGCCCAGGTCAGCGCGTCGAGCAGGTGCAGCGCCTGTTCGGGCGTCAGCGGAGCGCAGCGCTCCGGCGTCAGCGGCGTGGCGCACCCGGGGTCCGGCGACCGGCGGTCCGTCACTTGGCCGGCTCGGCGAGGGTGTTCAGGCCGGCCCGGTCCGCACCGCTGACCACCACGCAGGCGTGGCCGGGGAAGTGCGGGCGGACCTTGACCGCCGGCAGGGTCAGTCGCACGGCCAGGCCCAGCCGGTCGGCGCCGGAGGTGTTCAGGCCGGAGGCGTGCAGCGCACGGTCGGTGAAGACCACGCACTGGCCCGGGCGCAGCGGCATCGACACCGCCCGCTCCTCGTCCACCTGCTCCCTGGGGATCAGCAGGGTGGCCCGCTTGCCCGGGCCCACCGGCTGGGCGGGCAGCACGGCCCGGGTGCCGGGGATGAAGCGGACGCAGCCGCTCTCCTCGGTCACGTCGCTGATCGCGATCCAGAAGGAGAAGTGCAGCGGCGGCTCCAGGCCGTACTCCTCGCCGGGCGCGTAGACCCCGCCCCAGTCCTGGTGCCACTGGAACTCCGGGCCGCCGTCGGCCTTGGCGATGAAGGTGGAGCGCCAGAGCAGCAGGTCCTCGCCGTACAGCTGCCGGGCCGCGGCCAGCAGGACCGGGTGGCTGCACAGGCGCTGGACCAGCGCCGAGTCCAGGTGCCGGCTCTCGATGAAGGGCACCGGGCTGGCGCCGCCGCGGCCGGCCACCAGGTTGGCCAGCCGGCCCTGGACCTGCTCGACCGGCGGGGCGGGGGCCCGGCCGGGGGTGGCCAGCACCTCCTCCAGGGCCGGGCGCAGCGCCGCCATCTCCTCGACGGACATCAGGGTGATCGGGCCGAGGAAGCCCTGCTCGCGGTACTGCGCGCACTGCTCGTCGGTCAGGACGGGCGCGTCGGTGCGGACGGGCGCGGTCATGGTGGCACCTGCCTTTCGGGTGGTCGTGCGGGTCAGATCTGCGCGGGTTCGAGCGGCCGGGCGGGCTCGGTCGAGGCGGCCCCGGCGGGCGCGGTGGGGTCCGGTGCCGCCGGCAGCGGCGGGTAGTACCGGGAGGTGGCCAGCACCAGGTGCTCCCACGGGTCGAGGACGACGCCCAGCTCGGCGAGGGCGGCCGGCTCCAGCGGGCGCGGCGGCTCGCCCGCGGCGGGCGCGGCGAGGAAGCCGTCCAGACCGTGCCCGGCCGGCAGCAGGCCGGCCAGCAGGTCCCCGCCGGCGGGCCGGCCCAGGCCCCGCAGGCCGGCGCGCGCGCACCAGTCGCCGGCCCGTTCGCGCCGGGCGGGCGACAGCTGCGGCCACAGTGCGGTCAGGATCCGGGACCGGACGCTGCCGAGCACGTCCTCGTAGATCCGCGGCTCGTGCGGCTGGGCCTGCTGGGCGATGTGCAGCGCGCGCTCCAGCGCGGCCGCGCCGCTCTCCAGCGGGCCGGGGCCGTCCTCGAGGAAGAGCGCCCCCTCGCGCGCGCTGTCCGCCGCGTCGTCCGAGGAGTGCACGATGTTGAGGATGGTGTTGATCGAGCCCAGGTCCTTGCGGATCGACCCGGCGGCCGCGTAGGCGGGATCGCCCCGGCCCTTGAGCCGGGCCAGGAGTCGGTGCACGTCCTCGGGCGGCAGGTCCGGGCCGCTCTGCACGGCCAGTGCGAGCAGCGGGCCGAGGGCGAAGAGCTCCGCCACCAGCCGGTAGAGCGCGGGGTCCCGGGCCACCGGCTCGTTGCGCCGGTGGAAGGCGTCCAGGTCGGCCGGGGCGGTCGGCCACAGCCGGTGGCCGGTGATCCGGAAGCCCGCCGACCGCACCCGGCCCACGATCTCCCCACCCAGCCGGCGCCGGATGGCGTCGGGGGTGACCAGCAGCAGGGCGGTCCTGCGGTAATCCAGGCCCGTCACCACGGCCCTCCTGTCTCCGGGGCACCCCCGAATCCACGGACAATTGGATTGTGACTGTAGCAGTCAAGTATCACCCCGACCAGCCCGACCAGGCCCGGGAGGAGGATATTGACTAGTCATCTTGACTCGCGAGTCAGTATCCGCCAGTGTGTGGACCGGGATACGTTCCGGTACACGCCTTCCGGCGGCCGGTGAAAGGACGGTGGCGGGCATGGACCCGGACGACGCGAGCTCGGACCTCTGGGCTCCGCACGGGATCACGGTCCTGGGAGCGGCTGCCGGCACCGGCAAGACCGGGGTCTCCATCGGCCTGCTGCGCAGCCTGCGCCGGCGGGGGGTGCCCTGCGAGCCGTTCAAGGCGGTGGCCGTGGTCACCCCGGACGACCCGGCCTACACCGCGGTGCCGCCGTGGCAGCGCGGGGTGCTGCACAACTGCTCGGCGGCGGGCCTCGAGGTCCGCTGGCGGCACAACCCGGTGGTGGTCGACCTGCCCCGGGTCGGCGCCCTCGAAGGCGACCTGTACGTCAAGGGTCGGCTGGTCGGCACCGCGCCGGTCGCGGGCGAGGACTGCCTGGACCCGTCCGCGCTGCCCGGCCCGCTGCGCCGGCAGTGCGAGGACGCGGTGCTGGAGGGCTACGAGCTCACCAGGGCCGGCGGCGCCTGGCTGCTGGTCGAGGGGGCCGCCGGAGCCGGCGAGCTGGACCCGGGCGACGACCTGGCCAACCAGGTGCTGCCCGCGCACGCCGGCCTCCCGGTGGTGCTGGTGACCAACCCGCGCCGCTCCGGCCACCTGGCCGCGCTCAGCGGGCTCACCCGCCTGCTGGCGCCCGAGCTCGCGGCGCTGCTGCTGGGCTACGTGCTCAACCAGGTCGGCGGCACCCCGCAGGCCCCGCTGCTGGCGGCCCGGCTGACCGCGGCCACCGGCCTGCCGATGCTCGCCGCGATCGCCAACTCCCCGCTCCCCGACGGGTACGACGGCTCCCTGCAGATGCTGGAGCGGCTGTACGACCGCCGCTGCCGCTACGTCGAGGCCTCCGGCCTGCTGGAGCGCGTCCCGCTGCCCGCCGACCACCGCTCGACCCCGCTTCCCTCCCTGAGCACCATCGAGGAGTTCACACCATGAGTCAGACCTTCCGTCCGGACGACCACATCAGGAACGTCCTCGAAGGGGCCCGCCGCACCATGTACGACGACGCGGGCGTGCGTCTGGAGGACATCACGGGCGTGGCGGGCGCCGGAGCCGTGATCGGCAACGGCCTGTCGATCGGCGTCGACCGGATCACCATGCTCCCCGGCACCGGCTTCCCGCTGCACGTCCACGAGGGCGCCCACCTGCTCTACGTGCTCAACGGGCGCGGGGCGCTGCACATCGACGGCCGCGACTACGTGCTGCGCACCGGCGACTCGATCTACGTCCCGGCCGAGTACCCGCACGGCGTGCAGGGCCCGATCGACGACAACCCGCTGGAGTTCCTGGCCTTCGGCGTGCCGCACCACCCGATCGACTCGCACACCCGGATGGTCCTGGTCCGCGACGACGAGGTGCTGGGCGGCGACGCGATGGAGCAGGCGGTGGCGCTGTGACCACCGCCGAGACCGCGACCACCGCGACCACCGCGACCCCGATCCCCGAGGTCCCCACCCCGGACGGCCCCGCCCACCTCCCGCTGCGCTGGGCGGACGGCGAGACCCCGTTCGTCCTGTGGCACTTCGACTTCGGCGGCGACCGCTGGGCGGCCGTCTACACCGGCGACCTGCACGACGGCCGGCCGGTGCCGCTGCGGATCGAGTCGGCCTGCCTCTTCGGCCACGTGCTGCGCTCGGCCCAGTGCGACTGCGGCTACCAGCTCGACGAGGCCATGCACACCTTCGCCCGGGACGGGCGCGGCCTGCTGATCTATGGCATCGACCAGGACGCCCGCGGCCTGGGCATCGCCGCGCACTTCGCCATCTACGCCATGCGCCAGCAGGAGAACCTCGACACCGAGGCGGTCTACCGCCGGCTGGACGCCCCGGTGGACGCCCGCTCCTACGAGCCGGTGGTGGCGATCCTGCGCCACCTGGGCGTCGACTCGGTGCGGCTGCTCAGCAACAACCGCCGCCGCGAGGACTTCCTGCGCGCGAACGGCGTCAGCGTCGAGCGCACGGCGATCGAGGCCCCGCTCGACATCCACAACATGAGCACGCTGATGCTGGAGAAGGAGGACCTGGACTACTCCTGGTCCTTCGAGACCCACGCCGACTGGCTGCAGCCGCTGCAGGACTCGGTGCTCTACCACCCGGACCGCTCGCGCGCGATCGCGGCCGTGCCCGGCACCGGCAGCACCACCGGGCCGATCGCCCAGGCCAAGGACGACGGCGCCTGGCAGCTGGCGGTGGACCTCGCCGCCGCGATGCCGGCCGAGCTGCCCGAGGGACCGCTGGTGGTCTACCTGACCGACCTGCCGCGCGCCGACGAACTGGCCGTCTACGCGGGCCTGGGGACCGCCGCCGTGGTGGTGCCGTTCGCCGACATCCCCGCGCCGCTGCGCCGGGCCGCCGCCGAGGCGGGCATCCGCCTGGTCGACTGGGAGCGCCGCAACGCCTACCCCTACCGCCGGCCGCAGTGGCTGCTGGTGGACCGTCAGGACGGGCTCGACGTCTACGTCCGGGACGGCCGGGTGCGCTGCGTACTGGCCGCACCGGAGCCCGCGCAGCTCGACCGGTTCGCCGAACTGCGCGGGCGGAGCGGCCCGTTCAGCGCGGCCGGCCAGGAGCACAGCGGCCCCGCCGGCTGCTGGCTGGAGCTGCTGCCGGCCACCGGCCAGACCCCGGTCGAGGTCGCCGCAGCCGTGGTCGCCGCCTGGACCGCCGCCCCCGCACCGGCCCGGTGACCGCCGCCGGGCACCGCCCGCCGCCCGCCCGCTGCCGGGCGGTGAGCCGGCCCGAGGGCCTGGCGTTGGCCGGCACCGACGTGTTGCGGGTGGACACCGCCGCGGCCGCACCGGCCGACATGCGGCGGTTCGTGACGATGAACCCGTTCCACTTCGACCCCGCCTGGCGCATCCCGGTCCCCGGCAGCGACCACCGCTCCTGCTCGATGGAGAGCGTCTGGCAGGCGCAGAAGCTGGTCGACGGGTGCACGGACCCGACGCTGTTCGAGCGCCCGCCGGTCAAGCGCCCGCCGGACGACCAGCGCGGTGCCGGCTTCGACTACCGGGCCTCCGCGTTCCGGTACGACGACCGGGTGCTCGACCTGGTCAGCGCGCGCTACCTGGTCTACCTGCCCGCCTACCTGTACCTGCTGGAGCACCTGGTGCCGGAGCCGGTGGTGCAGGAGATCACCGGCGCCCTGGCCGCCGGGCGCGAGGTGGTCTTCTACGACTGGGACGAGAACCACGACATCGAGGAGAGCGGCAGTTCGTTCAGCCACTCCGCGATCCTCGCGGCCTGGTTCGGCGGTCGGCTGGCCGAGGAGTTCCTCCGGCGGCGCGACCGCTGGCTGGCCGACCACCCCGACCTGCCGACCACCGGTACCGATCCGTTCCCCCTCACCCGCTACCAGCGGCTGCACCGCCACTGAGCGGCCGCCGTCACCGAAAGGTCGCCCGCCATGCACCTGCACCGAGGACTCGCCAACTCCCTGTACTGGCAAGAACAGCGCCTGCGCGGCCGGGCCCCCGTCAAGGAGCGCCTGGCCTGGCTGCGGGCGAACCAGGAGCGCACCCCGGAGGAGATCGCCGAGCTCCAGTTCGAGAAGCTGCGGGCGACGGTGCAGCACGCCTACCGCACGGTGCCGTACTACCGGCGGGTGATGGACGAGCGCGGCATCAGGGACCTGGAGTCCCCGGCCGACCTGCGCAAGCTGCCGCTGCTCAGCCGCGACGTGCTGCTCAACGAGCAGCAGGACCTGCTGTCCAGCGAGGCCGACCGGGACAGCCTCCAGGTCAACTACTCCTCCGGCTCCACCGGCCGGCGCGCCCAGTTCCAGCAGGACCTGGACTTCCGACTGTGGATGCGCGCCCACCAGCTGCGCACCTACGAGTGGTGCAGCGGTTGGCAGTTGGGCGACCCGTTCGTGCTGCTCTGGGGCTCCGAGATCTACTGGTCGTTCAAGCAGCTGATCGACCGCACCGAGAACCTGATCTCCAACCGGCGCGAGTTCAACACCTTCCGGCTGTCGCCGCAGCTGGTGAGCTCGGTGCTGGACAAGCTGGTGCGCTTCCAGCCGCACCTGGTCAGCACCTACTCCAACGCGATGCACCTGATCGCCAAGGAGGCCGAGCGCCGCAACCTGCAGATCCCCGGCCTGCGCGCGGTGCAGGGCACCTCTGAGCCGCTGCCCCCGGCGCTGCGCGAGACCATCGGCCGGGTGCTGGGGTGCGACGTCTACGACAAGTACGGCATGCGCGAGACCAACATCGTCTCCCACGAACAACCCGGCGGAGGACCGATGCTCATCCAGGCGGAGAACGTCTTCGTGGAGTTCATCGACGAGAACGGCGAGCCGTGCCAGGACGGCCAGCGCGGCCGGATGGTGATCACCACCCTCAACAACAACTCGATGCCGCTGATCCGCTACGAGACCAGCGACCTGGCCGCCCCGCTGGCCCGCACCGCCGACACCACGCTGCCCTACCCGTGCATGTCCTCGGTGGCCGGCCGGCTGCAGGACCTCATCCTCACCCCCGACGGCAACCACATCGACGCCTACCTCTTCTCCTACCTGTTCATGCGCTTCCCCGAGGTGCACTGGTTCCAGGTGGTGCAGAGCGAGCCGGACCGCCTGCAGATCAAGGTCTACACGCCCGAGGGCCTGCGCAAGGGCACCGCGACCGAGCTGACCGAGCGGATCCACCACCACACCGGCTACCCGTTCAAGGTGGAGTTCGAGAGCCTGCGCCGGATGCCCGAGTCCTCCACCGGCAAGTTCCGGCTCTGCGTCTCCGAGCTCGGCACCGTCACCGGTCAGGAGCCCGCCCATGTCGGAGCTTGACCGCCTCGGCCTGCCCGTCCTGGACCCCGCCGCACTGCCCGGCCCGCCCGCCCCGGTCGCCGCCACGCTGCCCTGGCAGCCGCCGCACGACGGCAGCACGGTCCGGGCGTTGGCGGACACCGCGCTCGGTGACCCGTCCTTCGACCTGGGCCGGTTCGCCCGCTGGCTGCGCGAGGCGGACGTCCTGGACCAGGACCCGATCGAGCTGCCCGGGGCCACCGTCACGCTGCCCCACGGGATGCGGCTGATCCGCCGGTTCGACGAACTGGCCATGCGCACCTACGAGCAGGCCGGCTTCGAGCAGTACGACTACCCGATGCTGGTCCCCGACTCGGTGCTCACCCCGACCCGGCGGATCATGCCGCTGGACGGCGCGCTGGTGTACGCCGGCGACGACGAGGACTGGGCGGCCGGCCGCAAGCGGATGGTGCTCACCCCCACCGGCGAGGGCGCGGTCTACACCCACTGGGCCAAGCTGGTCCGCACCCGCCAGGACCTGCCGCTGCTGACCTACCGCCGGGCGCGCTACTTCCGCCCCGCCCGCTCGGGGCGCAGCGTGTTCCGGGCGATCGAGGCCCCCGACATCTTCGAGTTCCAGGCCTGCTACGCCGACCGGGCCGAGGCCGAGCAGGGCCTGCGGACCGCGGTGGCGATGGCCCGCACGCTGGCCGAGCGGATGCACGTGCCGGTGCTCTGGTCCCGCCGGCCGCCGTGGACCAACAACGAGGGCGTCTCGGAGACCACCATCGGCGGCGACGTCCCGCTGCCGCACGGCGGCACCCTCCAGGTCGGCTGCCTCTACGACCAGGGACAGCGCTTCTCCCGGGTCTACGACGTGGGCTTCCGCGACGGTGCCGAGCGGCACCACACCCACCACGTCACCGGCGCGCTCACCCGGCGCCTGGTGCTCACCCACCTGATGCTCGGCATGGACGCGGACGGCGAACTGCTCGTCCACCCGGACCTGGCACCCACCCAGGTGGCCCTGACCCTCACCACCGAGGACGCCCGGGACCGCGCCGAGGCCGAGCAGCTGGTCGCCCGGCTCACCGAGGCGGGCCTGCGCTGCGAGCTGCGGATCGCCCCGGCCCGCGGGGCGGCCGGGCGGCTGCACCGCCGCTGGCGCCGCCAGGGCGTGCCGCTGCGCGTCTACCTGCAGCCGCGCCGCGACCCGGCGGACCGGATCCGGGCCGTGGTGGTCCGCGCGGACACCCGCGAGGAGGCCGTGCTGCTGCCCGAGCACCTGGCCGACCTGGCCGAGCCGCTGGTGCCCGCGGTGGCGGAGGTCGGCCACGGCTACCGCCGGCGCGCCTTCGGGTTCGCCGCCGACCAGTGCCACCCCGCCCACGACGAGGCCGCCGTGCGCAAGGTGCTGGCCCAGCGCGCGGTGGCGCTGACGCCGCTGGCGGCCACCAAGGAGGCCGTGGTCACGGTCGCCGGCTGGGGGCTGGGCGAGGTGCTCGGCTTCCGGGAGTCCGCGAGCCCGGCGCCGTGCGCGGTCACCGGGGTGCCGACCACCACGCTCGCCTACGTCTCCCCGCGGGTGTGACGGCCGTGGCGCGGGACCTGCCCGCCGCCGGGCGGCCGCCGGTGCGGATCGTCGTGGTCACCGGCGCGCCCGGCGCGGGCAAGACCGAGGTCGGCCGCCGCCTGGTGCGCCGCTACCGCTGCCCGGCCGCGCTGATCGACACCGACGCGGTCGCCGACATCTACCCGTGGCGGGCCGACGAGAAGCTGACCGAGCTGATCGGCCGCAACCTGCGCGCCTGCCTGCGCTCCTACCTGGACTGGGGCGCGCGGGTCGTGGTGCTGAGCGGGGTGCTGCTGCCCGGCCGCACCCTCGACCAGTTCGCCGACCTGATCGCCGACCCCGGGCTGGACTGGGTCAGCTACGGGCTGCAGGCCCGGCCCGAGCGGCTGGCCGCCCGGATCCTGGCCGACACCAAGGTCCAGGAGGCCGACGGGCGGATGTCCTGGAGCCACCTGGACCGGGAGCTGCCCGGGGTGGCGGGGATCCGCCTGGTCGACACCAACGAGCTGACGCT
Organism: Kitasatospora sp. LaBMicrA B282; assembly: GCF_050325825.1. Lineage (NCBI taxonomy): Bacteria > Bacillati > Actinomycetota > Actinomycetes > Kitasatosporales > Streptomycetaceae > Kitasatospora > Kitasatospora sp. LaBMicrA B282. The sequence goes on along the minus strand of NZ_JBNQTI010000148.1, from coordinate 9,115 downwards.
GGACCAGGTGGTGGACCGGATCGCCGCCGCCGAGGCCGCCGACCTGGGCGCCGACCTGGTGCCGGGCACCGCCGCGGCGCCCAGCGCCGGCCCGGTCCGCCGGGTGGGCGTCACCGAGGCGGCCGAGGTCTGCACGGCCGCGCTGGCGAACGCCGGCTTCCCCGCGGCCCTGGCCGCCGAGGCCGCCGCCGAGCTGGTCGACGCCGAGCTCGCCGGCCAGGCCTCGCACGGCCTGCTGCGGGTCCCGGAGTACCTGGCCGCGGTGGCCGCCGGCCAACTGGACCCGACGGCCACGCCCACCGTGCACCGCACCGGCGAGGGGGCGGTGCTGGTGGAGGGTGAGCGGGCCCCGGGGGTGCTGGTGCGCCGCCACCTGGTCGAGGAGCTGGCGAAGGCGGCGACCGGCGGCCCGGTGCTGGTGGGCCTGCGCGCCGCCGGGCACCTGGGCCGGCTGGCGCCGCTGGCCCGCGAGGTCGCCGGGCGCGGCCTGGCGCTGGTCGGGTTCGTCAACTTCTGCGGCGCCGGGCAGAAGGTCGCCCCGGCCGGCGGCAGCACCGGGCGCTGGGCCACCAACCCGGTGGTGCTGGCCTGCCCCGCACCGCCCGGCCCGCCGCTGGTGATCGACCTGAGCACCAGCGCCGCCGCCGAGGGCGTGGTCCGGGCCGCCCTGCTGGCCGGCCGCACGGTGCCGCACGGACTGCTGGTCGGCCCGACCGGCGCCTCGGTCACCGATCCGGCGCTGCTGTACACCGACCCGCCCGGGGCCGCGCTGCGCCCGCTGGGCGGGGTGGCCGAGCACAAGGGCCACGCGCTGGCCGCCTTCGTCGAGACGATGGCCGGCATCGTGGCCGGGGCCGGGCACGCCGCCGAGCCCCAGGCCCCCGGCAACGGGGCGCTCTTCCTGGCCTTCCCGGTCGAGGCCCTCGGCCGGCGGGCCGCGCACGTCGGACAGGCGGTGTCGCGCCTGGAGGAGCACCTGCGGGCCGCCGCCCCCGCCCCGGGGCGGCCGGCGCCCAGGCTCCCCGGACGGGGCGCGCACCCCGGCGAACGCGCCGACCACCTCACCGTGCCGAGCGCGCTCTGGTCCGAGCTGCACGACCTCGCCCGGCCCGCCCGCCTGCCCACCACCGGCTGACCGCCCGCCCCCGAAGGAGTTCCCCGATGTCCGTTCCGGTGTCCGTCCCGGCGCACCCCTTGCTGCACCGTCCGGCCCTCGCCGAGGCCCTGGCGGCGCCGGGGCCGGCGTTCGGCCTCTTCCTGCTCAGCGGCAGCAGCCTGCTCGCCGAGCTGTGCGGCACCCTGCCGCTCTCCTGGGCCGTGCTGGACCTGGAGGCCGGCCCGCTGGCCGGGCCCGACCTGCGCCACCAGCTCCAGGCGCTGACCGGCTCGCCGGTGGTGCCGCTGGTCCGGGTGCCGCACCTGCAGCAGCACCACATCGAGCACGCCCTCGACCTGGGCGCCGCCGGGGTCATGGTGCCCAAGGTGGACACCGCCGAGCAGGCGGCGGCCGCGGCATCCGCCTGCCGGTTCGCCCCCGAGGGCAGCCGCGGCGTCAACCCGGTGCGGGCCTCGGGCTACTTCACCGACGTGGCCGACTACCTGGCCCGGGCCAACGCGCAGACCTCCTGCCTCGTGCAGATCGAGTCGCCGCAGGGCGTCGCGGAGGCCGAGCGGATCGCGGCGGTGCCCGGCGTGGACGCGCTCTTCCTGGGCATGGGCGACCTCGCGCTGGCCCTCGGGCAGCCCGGGGAGGTCACCGGACCGGCCATGGACGAGGCCCGGGCGGCGGTGCTCAAGGCGGCGGCCGCGCACGGCAAGGCGGCCGGCATCTTCGCCTACAGCCTCGAGCTGGCCCGGCAGTACGCCGCGGAGGGGTTCCAGCTGATCGCCTTCGGCAACGAGGTCAAGCTGCTGCGCGAGGCGGTGCTGTCGGCGCTGGCCGAGCTGCGCGACTGAGCCGGGCGGCGCGACCGGCACCGGGCCAGGGCCAGGCCCGGGCCGGGGCCGGGCCGGGGCCGGGTCGCGCGACCGACCGGCCGTGCGGCGGATCCACTACCGTTCCCCTGACGGAACCCACACCGCACGGCTACCGAACTGACAAGGAAGACACTGCAGATGCGCTGGTCCCAGATGTACGCCCCCACGCTCCGCGAGGACCCCGCGGACGCCGATGCCGCCAGCCACCGCCTGCTGGTGCGCGCCGGCTTCGTCCGCCAGCTGATGGCCGGGCACTACTCGCTGCTCCCGCTGGCCGCCCGGGTGCGCGGGAAGATCATCGGGATCGTGCGCGAGGAGATGGGCCGGATCGGCTCGCAGGAGTGGCTGCTGCCGGCCATGCACCCGGCCGAGATCTGGCAGCGCTCGGGCCGCTGGGAGGTGATGGGCGACGAGATGTTCCGCCTCAAGGACCGCAAGGGCGCCGACCTGGCCCTGGGCATGACCCACGAGGAGATCTTCACCACCCTCGCCGGGGAGCTCTCCTCGTACCGCCAGCTGCCGCAGATGTGGTACCAGTTCCAGACCAAGTTCCGCGACGAGCCCCGCCCCAAGTCGGGCCTGCTGCGGGTGCGCGAGTTCACCATGAAGGACTCCTACAGCTTCGACCTGGACCAGGCCGGGCTGGACCGCTCCTTCGACCTGCACTACGAGGCCTACACCCGGATCTTCGCCCGGATCGGCGTGCCGGCGATCCCGGTGCAGGCCTCCAGCGGTGCGATGGGCGGCTCCGCCTCGGTGGAGTTCATGTCGCCCACCGAGGCCGGCGAGGACCTGGTCGCGCACTGCCCCGGCTGCGGCTACGCCGGCAACGTCGAGAAGGCGACCTCGGCGCTGGCGCCGGTCGAGGACCCGGAGGGCCTGGCGGCCCCCGAGCCCTTCGACACCCCGGACGCCCGCACCATCGAGGAGCTGGCCACCCGTCACCAGGTGCCGGCCGAGCGCCAGATCAAGACCCTGGTCTACGTGGTGGACGGCACCCTGACGCTGGTCCTGATGCGCGGCGACCACAGCCTGATCGAGCAGAAGCTGCTGGACAGCGCGGGTGCGGTGGCCGCCCGCCCGGCCACGCCCGAGGAGATCCAGGCCGCGCTCGGCGCCGCGCCCGGCAGCCTCGGTGCGGTCGGCGTGACCGGGCTGCCGGTGCTGGCGGACGAGGCGCTGCGCGGCCGGCGGGCGATGACCACCGGCGCCAACCGCGACGGGGTGCACCTGCGCGGCGTCGACCTCGAGCGCGACATCACGGTCACCCGCTGGGCCGACCTGCGCGAGGTGCACGCCGGCGAGCCCTGCGCGACCTGCGGGCAGCCGCTGCAGGTGGTCCGCACCGTCGAGGTCGGCCACATCTTCAAGCTGGGCTACAAGTACACCGAGTCGCTGGACATCACCGTGCTGGGCCCGGACGGCGACCGGGTGAAGCCGATCATGGGCAGCTACGGGATCGGCGTCGAGCGGGCGATCGCCGCGGTGGTGGAGACCCACCACGACGAGAAGGGGATCGTCTGGCCGGTCTCCGTCGCGCCCTTCGAGGTGGTCATCGTCCCGATCGGCAAGGCCGACGAGGAGACCACCAAGGTCGTCGACGGGCTCTACACCGGCCTGCGGGACGCCTCGGTCGACGTGCTGCTCGACGACCGCGACGAGCGCCCCGGGGTGAAGTTCGCCGACATCGAGCTGGTCGGCATCCCCTACCGGGTCACCGTCGGCCCGCGCGGCCTGAAGGAGGGCGTGGTCGAGCTGGTCGACCGGGCCACCGGCACCACCGTGCAGGTGCCGGTCGCCGAGGCCACCGCGACCATCGTGGCCGAGCTGGACAAGGCCCGGGCGGCCCTGGCCAGCTGACCGCCCCGGCCCGCTGGTTCGGGCCCGAAGCACCGCGCACCCCGGCCGACTCGTGGTCCGGCCGGGGTGCGCGTTGCCGTTCCGTTCCCGGCGAATGTCCGGATTCGGTGACAGTCGCCCGGAGCGGAGCAACGCAACGGGTGATCGGTGCGTCAGAAGGTGCGGGATCGAAGGGGCGCGGGCTCCGAACGATCGTGGACCGAGCTGAGCCCACTGGGGGGAACGCACCATGCAGTCGATACACATACGTGCCACGGGTCGCCGGGCCACCGCGACGGCGCTGCTGCTGGGTGGCGTGTTGCTGCTGTCGACGGCCTGCACCTCGGGGGGTGGCACGCACCCGGGCGGCAGCGACGCCAAGGGGGGCGGGCCGAGCGCCGCGGGTGGCTCGCCGTCGTCCTCGGCCGCACCGAAGACCTCGGCCGCGGTGGTGGACGTGGAGCCCAAGAACGGCGCGCAGAACGTGGCGCCGAGCGGGGCCCTGAAGGTCTCGGTGACCAGCGGCAAGCTCACCCAGGTCGCGGTGACCGGGCCGGACGGCAAGCCGGTGGCCGGCACGGTGGCCACCGACGGACTCACCTGGGCGCCGTCCGGCGCACTGGCCGTGGGGGCGGCCTACCAGGTGAACGCGCAGGCCGTGGACGCCAACGGCGTGGCCACCAGCACCACCAGCGACTTCACCACGCTGAAGCCGACCAAGACGGCGCGCACCATCGACAACATCCAGACCGGCGAGACGTACGGCGTCGGCATGATCATCCGGGTCGACTTCCAGCAGAAGGTCGTCGACAAGCAGGCCGCGCAGCAGGCGATCACGGTGGAGGCCTCGGACGGCACCCAGGTCAAGGGCCACTGGCTGAACGACGACAACTGGCTGGACCTGCGCCCGGAGACCTACTGGAAGCCCGGCACCAAGGTGACGATCCACTACCGCACCTCGAACGTGCAGATCTCCCCCGGCGTCTACGGCAACTCCGACCGGGACGAGTCCTTCACCATCGGCCGCTCCAAGATCAGCACGGTGGACGCCGCGACCCACATGATGAACGTGGTCGAGGACGGCAAGGCGCCGAAGGACATCGCGATCACGGCCGGCGCGCCCGACAACCCGTCGTGGAACGGCACCATGGTGGTCTTCGAGAAGGACCGCACAGAGGTCATGGACTCGTCCACCACCACCATCAAGGGCGCCGGCTACAAGACCACCGAGCCGCACGCGCTGAAGATCACCGACACCGGCTCCTACGTGCACGGCAACCCCAAGGCCAACGAGTGGGCCGGCAAGGCCAACATCAGCCACGGCTGCATCGGCCTGCCGGACAGCGAGGCCGGCGACGACAACTCGGTGGCGGGCCAGTTCTACGCCGACTCGATCATCGGCGACGTGGTGATCGTGAACCACTCCACCGGCGGGCAGGTCGCGGCGGACAACGGCCTGGGCGGCTGGAACGTGCCGTGGGCCCAGTGGTAAACCGGTTCAACCGGTAGGCCGGGCCAACTACCCGGCTGCGCAAGGACGATGAGGGGCACCGACCGGATCGCGGTCGGTGCCCCTGCGGCATTTCGCGGCTCCTAGAGCTCGACGGCGACCGTCAGCTCGCTGCCCACTGCGGTGGTGGCGGTGGCGATGGCCGGCCGCGCGATCCGGCCCGCCGCGCAGACGTCGTCGCGGACCAGCTCCAGCAGCGCCAGCGCCGCGGCGGGGCCGCTGACCAGCACCCGGGCCGGCTCGACCCGCATCGACACCTTCGCCTGCGACTTGGCCTTCCGGACCGCCCCGATCACCAGGGCGGCCGCGGCCAGCACCGCCGGGTCACCGCCGCCCGCCCGGGCACGCAGCCCGGCGGCGTCCGGCCAGTCGGCCCGGTGCACCGAACCCGGCTGCCACCAGGACCAGACCTCCTCGGTGGCGAACGGCAGGTACGGCGCGAACAGCCGCAGCAGCACCGAGAGCGCCTCGGTCAGCGCGGCCCGGGCCGAGTCGACGGCGACCGCGGACCGCCCGCCGTAGGCGCGGTCCTTGACCAGCTCCAGGTAGTCGTCGCAGAACCGCCAGAAGAACCGCTCGGCCGCCTCCAGCGCCGCCGTGTGGTCGAAGGCCTCCAACGCGGCCGTGGCCGCCTCGACCACCGCGGCGAGTTCGACCAGCAGCGCCCGGTCCAGCGGCTCGGTGACCCGCGCCCCCGGCGTCGGTGCGCCGAGGCCCAGCACGAACCGGCCCGCGTTGAGCAGCTTGACGGCCAGCCGGCGCCCGATCCGCATCTGCCCGGTGTCGAAGGCGGTGTCGGTGCCGGGACGACCGCCGGCCGCCCAGTAGCGGACCGCGTCCGAGCCGTGCTCGACCAGCAGCGCGGCCGGGGTGACCACGTTGCCCACCGACTTGGACATCTTCTTGCGGTCCGGGTCGAGGATCCAGCCGGAGATCGCGGCGTGCCGCCAGGGCAGCACGCCCTGCTCGCCGTGGGCGCGGAGCACCGCGGCGAAGAGCCAGGTGCGGATGATCTCGTGGGCCTGCGGGCGCAGGTCCATCGGGAAGACCCGGGCGAACAGGTCCGGGTCGCTCTCCCAGCCGGCCGCGATCTGCGGGGTGAGCGAGGAGGTGGCCCAGGTGTCCATCACGTCCGGGTCGGCGGCGAACCCGCCCGGCCGGCCGCGCTGGTCGGCCCGGTAGCCGGCCGGGACCTCGCTGCTCGGGTCGACCGGCAGCGCCGCCTCGGGCGGGGTGAGCGGGCTGTCGTAGCGCGGGCGGCCCTGGTCGTCGAGCGGGTACCAGACCGGGAACGGGACGCCGAAGAACCGCTGCCGGCTGATCAGCCAGTCACCGTTCAGGCCGTTCACCCAGGCGTCGTACCGGGCCTTCATGTGCGCCGGATGCCAGGACAACTCAGCCCCGCGGTCCAGCAGTTCGGCGCGCAGCCGGTCGTCCAGACCGCCGTTGCGCAGGTACCACTGGCGGGTGGTGACGATCTCCAGCGGCTGCTCGCCGCGCTCGAAGAACTTCACCGCGTGCCGCAGCTCGCGGACCTCGCCGAGCAGGTCGCCGCTCTCCCGCAGCAGCCCGGCGATCCGCTCCCGGGCGGTGCGGACGGTGGCGCCGGCCAGCTCCCAGTAGGCCGCGAGGGCCCGCTCGGTGGTCAGATGGGCGGGCGGCTCGGCGGCGAGCCGGCCGTCGCGGCCGAGCACCGGCCGGGTCGGCAGCCGCAGCTCGCGCCACCAGAGCACGTCGGTGGTGTCGCCGAAGGTGCAGACCATGGCGATCCCGGTGCCCTTCGCCGGGTCGGCCAGCCGGTGCGCCAGCACCGGGACCTCGACGTCGAAGAGCGGGCTGCGCACGGTGCGGCCGATCAGCTCCGCGAACCGCGGGTCCTCGGGGTGCGCGACCAGGGCGACGCAGGCGGGCAGCAGCTCGGGACGGGTGGTGTCGACCTCGACCGGTGCGAGCGCGGGATCCGGCCGCCCGTCGTCCCCGAGCAGGGTGAAGCGCAGCCGGTGGAAGGCGCCCGGGCGCTCCCGGTCGACCAGTTCGGCCTGGGCGACGGCGGTGCGGAAGGTGGTGTCCCACAGCGTCGGCGCCTCGGCCAGGTAGGCCTCGCCGCGGGCCAGGTTGCGCAGGAAGGCCCGCTGGGCGGCGGCCCGCGCGCCGTCGCCGATCGTCCGGTAGGTCAGCGCCCAGTCGACGGAGAGGCCGAGGCTGCGCCAGACCTGCTCGAACGCCTGCTCGTCGAGGCCGGTCAGGCGCTCGCACAGCTCGATGAAGTTGCGCCGGGAGATCGGCAGTTGCTGCTTGCCGGGGCGCTGCGGCGGGGTGAAGTCGGGGTCGTGCGGCAGCGTCGGGTCGCACCGGACGCCGTAGTGGTTCTGCACCCGGCGCTCGGTGGGCAGGCCGTTGTCGTCCCAGCCCATCGGGTAGAAGACGGCCCGGCCGCGCATCCGCTGGTAGCGGGCGACGATGTCGGTGTGGGTGTAGGAGAAGACGTGGCCGATGTGCAGCTCACCGCTGGCGGTGGGCGGCGGGGTGTCGATCGAGAAGACCTCGGCCCGTGGCCGGGTGCGGTCGAAGCGGTATACCCCCGCCTCGTCCCAGCGTCGCGCCCACTTCTCTTCGAGCCCCGTGAGCGAGGGCTGTGGCGGCACGTCCCAAGGACGAGTTGGCTCTGTCATGCCACCCGATGCAACCACGGACGCCGGGCCCGCCCAACCCGTTTTTTCCGGCCGCCCGGCGTGCGGGGGTGGGCGTGCGCGTGCGTGCACCCGGCTCGCGACCGGCCCGCGCGGCGCACACACCGGTCCTGGCAGCGCGCGACGAGCAATCTCGTTCACCGGCCCGGTCAGACCCGACCAGGCACTACGCCCAGAACGGTGAATGTGCAACAAGAATGGGTAAATCCCTGACGGACCCGGAGAATTCGTGCTTCTCTGCTGCTGAATCTCCAGCCGGAATCCTTCCTTCCACGGTCGGCCGCGTCCGGGACCGCACAGCCACGAACCTCCTCGACTTCGGCCGAGTCGGGGGCTGCACGGCGGGCGCGTACGGAGCTGAATTTCGGAGCCCACCATGCTCACCACACTGCAGACCTCCTATACCGACACCCGAGCCGGTGACCTGGCCTGGTGTCTCGGCGGCGGACCCCTGCCCGCGCTCGCGGTGCGCGACCTGCCGCTGCCGGGGCCGGCCGGCCTGACGCCGTTCGCCCCGGCCGACGGGACCGACGGAACCGGTCGCGGGGACGCCAGGGCCGGCCGGGGAGCCGGCGCGCGGCGGGGCAGAGCGGGCAGAGCGGGCGGGCCGACGGGCAGAACCGGGCCGGCGGGCACCCTGCAGCTGCGCCTGCTGGGCGCCTCGCACCAGGTGGTGATCACGGCCGGGCCCGGCGAGTGCCTGGAGACGGTGGCCTGCCTGCCGGGCCGGCGGACCCCGCTGCCGGCCCGGGTGGCCGAGCAAGTCGCGGGCTGGGAGTACGAGTTCGCGGCCCGGATCGAGTCGTTGCCGCCGCACGTCTTCGCCGCCCGGGCGCAGGAGATCCTGGCCCTGGTGGACGAGCACCCGCGCGGCCTGGCCGGCGTCTTCCCCGGCGACCCGAGCGCCTTCACCGCCCTGGTGGCGCACGGCAACGCCGAACGGGTGCTCTGGCGCACCTGGCACGCCTACCCGCAGGAGGGGCGGCTGGTCTGCACCCGTTCCTCGCTGGTGCTGCGCGGCCCGCTGGTCGGCCCGGCGGCGGGCGGGGCGGCCGAGCCCACCGCCGGGCCGGGCACCGGGCCCGGCGGTGCGGGCGCT
>NZ_JBNQTI010000147.1:0-24306 GCF_050325825.1 Kitasatospora sp. LaBMicrA B282 | reverse complement strand
CCCCCCCCCCCCCCCCCCCCCCCCCCCCCCCCCCCCCCCCCCCCCCCCCCCCCCCCCCCCCCCCCCCCCCCCCCCCCCCCCCCCCCCCCCCCCCCCCCCCCCCCCCCCCCCCCCCCCCCCGCTGCGGGAACCGCGTCAGTCCACCACCCGGATCAGGGTGAACCCGTCGTAACCCTTGACCCCCACCGTCTGCATGGTGGTCGCCTGGACCCGCGGCTCGGCCGCCACCAGCTCGTGCAGCCGGCGGACCCCGATCACCGACGCATCGGTGCTCGACGCGTCGGCGAGCGCGCCGCCGCGCACCGTGTTGTCCACGATGATCAGCGAGCCGGGGCGGGTGAGGCGCAGCGCGAAGTCGAAGTACTCGGGGATGCTCGGCTTGTCCGCGTCGATGAAGACCAGGTCGAACGGCTCGGCCCCGTCGTCCATCAGCTCCGCCAGGCTGTCGACGGCCCGGCCGGTGCGGACCTCGGCCACCTTCTCCAGGCCCGCCTCGTGCAGGTTGGCCCGGGCCACGGCGGCGTGCGCCGGGGAGAGCTCCAGCGAGATCAACCGGCCGTCGGCGGGCAGCGCCCGGGCCAGCCAGATCGCGCTGTAGCCGCCGAGCGCGCCGACCTCCAGGATCCGGCGGGCGCCCACGGTCAGCGCCAGCAGGTGGAGCAGCTTGCCCTGGGTGGCCGAGACCGCGATCTTGGGCAGCCCGGCCCGCTCACTGGTCGCCAGTGCGGCGTCCAGCGCCGGATCGGACCCGATCAGCACCTCCTCCAGGTACTCGTCGACCGCACCCCACTGCTGCTCTGCCATCGTTCACTCCGCGGAACTCGTGCCGAACCGTACTCGCGCGCAGACGCGTGCCCATCCGATCCTACGGCGGCCGGGCGCGGCGGGTGACCGACCGTCAACCCGCCACCGCCCGCTCAGCTGCCCGTGTGCTGCCCCGCCTGCGCCTCCGGCTCTCCGGCCGGCTCGGCGGCCTCGTGCGCGGCGTGGGCCCGCGCCGCACGCCGCTTGACCACCACGCCGGAGGCCGCCCCGGCGAGCAGCGCGAGGATCAGCGCGACGTAGGAGAAGTTCTTCAGGTACTGCTCGACCACCTTGCCGGCGTAGTACACGGCGATCGTGGTGCCGCCCGCCCAGCAGATTCCGCCGAGCACGTTGGCGATCAGGAACTTCCAGTAGGGCATCTTCAGCGCGCCCGCCAGCGGCCCGGCGAAGATCCGCAGCAGCGCGATGAACCGGCCGAAGAAGACCGCCCACATGCCCCAGCGGTGGAACGAGCGCTCGGCGGTGGCCAGGTGCGAGGGGCCGAAGTGGCGCGGGAACCTGCGCCCCAGCCACTCGAAGAGCGGCTTGCCGCCCTTGTGCCCGATCGCGTAGCCGATCGAGTCGCCGATCACCGCGCCGGCCACCGCGCAGAGCGCGACCACCACCGGGTTGACGGTGCCCTTGGAGGCCAGCAGGCCGGCGCTGACCAGCGCGATCTCACCGGGCAGCGGGATGCCGAGGCTCTCGATGCCGATGATCAGGGCGACCAGACCGTAGACCGCCCCCGGCGGCACGCTGTCGATCCACGCGTCGATGTGCAAGGCCGGTTCCTCCAGGGCAGGGGTGCGGTCGGTCGTCGGTTCGCCACGGCAGCCTAGCCTGCCGCCTTCGAACCGAACGCTTTACCGGTGCTTTAAGGTTCCTGCTGTGACCGGCGCGACACGCGGGCGGGGAACCACCGGGGACGCGATCCGCCCGGCGGCGCTCACCCGGACGGCGTAGCGTGGTGGAAGAAGAGCCCGGAACCGCCCGAGGTCCCGTTCAGGGCTCCGCTGAATTCCGTGCCTCGCGCGGGAAGCGAGATGGACGTTTTCACCGATCAGCTGATGATCCGGTACCTGGATCCGGTGCACGTGGACAACCTGCTGGCACCCCCGGACGACCCGGATCGTACGCGGTTGCAGTCGTTACTGGCAGCGGTCTACGAACCGAATCCACTGGCGGTCCGGTTCGTCGACTCGGTCAGCGTCACCTCGACCGACTTCCAGGTGCCGGTGTCCGCTCCGGTGACCGTGCGTGGCAGTTGGGAGCAGCTGCTCCCGGACGTCTCCCAGACCAGGGTCGTACTGGACGTCCCCGCCCTGACGCCACCGCTCTGGATCGACCTGGCGCTCGACACCGTCGTCACCGCGCGGGTCGCCCTGACCGACGGTGCCCTCGAGGCCCTGGCCGCCGAGGACCTCACCGGGCTCTCGGAGGCCGACTTCGTCGCCCGCTTCGCCTTCCTGGACCTGGCCGACCTGATGGCCCGTGCCAGGGTCGCCGACTACCAGGAGCTCCAGGCGGAGTTCCCCCGCCTGTACCGGCTGCACTACGCGCAGCCGCCGGCCTTCGACCCGGCCGCCCCCGGTCGGAGGTTCCGGTTGCGGGTCTCGGTGCTGTTCTTCCCCGACCTCGACCTCGGCGGCGCGCTGCGCCGGCTCGCCCGGACCCGTCAGGCGCTGGACGACGCGCGCCCGCACCCCGCCGAGTACGACGGCGGGGCGTTGCTCGCCGCCAGCGCGTGGCTGGCGGTCTTCCCCGCCGCCGCGTTCACCGTCCCGGGGGCTCCCGGGACCACGCAGCAGGTGTCGGCGTTGCTGGCCGCCGAGGGCTGTGCGACCGCCTTCGAGACCGTCCCCTGAGGAAGGCCACTGCGAAACCGCCACGCACCACGAACCGTCAGGCAAGGAGCGGACGATGCCGGTCAAGTACATCGATGTCACCGCCACGAGCGAGCTGTTCGCCCCGGCGGTCCGGGCGTTCGGCGACATAGCCATCGTCGGGAAGGGACGGTTCGGGGTGCCGCTCACCGCCCCGCAGGACTTCACCTCTCCCACCGCAGCGGTGAACGCCCTGAACGGCGGCGGCCAGACCACGCTGAGCGCCGACGCGGCGGGCGCCGCGACCACGGTCGCCGTCCCGGTGAGCGTTCCGGTCGGCACCGTGGTGCAGCTCGGCACCGGGCCGACCGCCGAGGTCCGTACGGTGACCGCCGTGGCGGCGACCAGCGCACCGGTCGCCACCCCCGCCGGCGGCCCGGCGCCGCCCGGTGGCCCGGCACCCGGTGGCCCGGCGCCCGCCGCTCCCCCGCCGCCGACCACCTTCACGCTCACCCTGGACACGCCGCTGGCGACCGCCCACCCGGCCGCAACCCCGGTGACGCAGGTGGGCGACTGCGACCTGGTGCAGGCGATCCGCACGGCGTTCCGCCAGTCGCCGCCACCCACCCGGATCTGGGGCGTCCTGGTCGACCCCACCAATCTGGACTGGGAGACGGCCCTGACGGCGGTGGACACCCTCGACGTCCAGATCGTGGTGCTCGCCAACACCCCGCTGAACCAGGCGAACGTCCCCACGCTGGGCCGGTTGGCCGCCCACGTCTCGGCCGATCTGGGCGACGGCAAGGAACGGATCGGCGTGGCGATGCTCGACCCCAGCCTGAGCGTGGACAACGCGGTGGCCCTGAACGCGGCACCGGTCAAGAACGAGCGGATGGTGCTCATCGCCCACAAGTCGCCGGACGACGTCGCGGCGGCCACCGCCGGAGTCATCGCCGGCTACCAGCCGCACATCTCGATGCTGCTCAAGCCGATCGACATCGCGATGCCACAGCTGTTCGCCGACACCGACATCGACAAGCTCGACAGCCACCTCATCAACTGGGTCACCAGTCCGGTGCTGCTGCCCGGCCAGGCGCTCTACCTGGGCGAGGGCTACACCTCGGACGCCAGCCACGACAAGAAGTACATCGACATCGTCCGGGCCCTCGACGACATCAACTTCCGGATCAAGGCGGTCCTCATCGAGGCGATCGGCAACCTGCGGATCTCCCGGGTCGGGCTGCGCTCGATCGTGACGCTCGTGCAGTCGGTGCTCTTCCCCCTGGTGTCGCAGCAGGTGATCGAGGACTTCACCGTCGTGATCCCGTTGCTGACGCTCTTCGACAAGGACCCGGCGACCCTGTCGGCGGCGGAGACGACGGAGATCGCGACCGCCCGCGCCACGCGCTCGGTCGACATGACCGTCGAGGTGGTCTACGCGGGTGCCATCCACCGACTGAAGATCGACCTCGTCCTCACGGGCTGACCCGGGCCGAGTCCGCGAGGGCCGAGCCCACGGGGCCCGGTCCGCGGCGAGAGAGGAAGTGAGAGACCATGCCCGACGTCCTGCAGTGGGACACCCGGCTGACGGTGATGCTGAACGGCAAGCCGGTGACACCCATCGACTCGTTCAACCCCACCTTCAACGTCCCGGTCCAGCCGCTGCATTCGCTGGAGGCCGACAACGTCGCGCACATCGTCCAGCCGCAGTCGTTCACCTTCACCATGGCGGTCAAGGCGATCGGCACGTCGGTGGCCACGCTCACCGCGCTGGCCCTGGCCAACACCGGCTTCAGCATCGGCGTCCAGCAGGCGACCGGGAGCGACTGGACGTTCCAGAACATCGTCTTCAACGACTGCTACATCACCTCGGTCGCCAGCACCATCGTGATCGAGGGCGTGCCGACCACCACGTTCAACTGCATCTGCCTGCAGGCCGTCGCCACCGACGCCGCCTGACCGGCGCCCGGAGGCCGCGATGTCGAACGAGGACCAGAGCCAGTTCCAGGACGACCGGCCCCCGCAGGAGGCGCAGACGGTCGAACGCCGCGGGCTGATCGAGGTGCACCCGGGTGACCTGGTGGTCCCGGCGCCCGGTTCGGAGGCGGCGGTCTCCGCGCGCTCGGCCACCGAGGTCCACTACTACTTCCCGATCCACGTCGTCATGACCGGTGACATCCCGCCGGAGGCCAGGGAGGAGATCACCGCCAGCATCTGCGACGCGCTCTACCGAGCGCTGAGTTGATCCAGCCGGGCGAGCAGCCCAGGAGCGTTGGGAGTGCGGGATGCCGCAGCTGTCGTGCCACTTCCCGATCACGGTGTCGATCACCGGCCGGCCGTCGCAGGCGGGGCTGGCGGAGCTCGGCCGGGTCGTCGAGGAGGCGCTCGCCGCCCGGCTGCGGCAGGCCCGGCAGCACCTGGAGACGGTGGCGGCCAGGCAGCCCGCCGCCCCGGTCGAGGCGGGCGAGCCGCTGGACCCCGACCGGCTCGACCCGACCGGGCGGAGCTACCGGGTGCCCTCCTACGAGGGCGGCGGTGCGCTGCGTCCGCTCCCACTGGCGGCGGCCGCGCCGCAGTCGCGCGACCCGGCGCTGCTCTCGGATCCGGAGCTGGACACCGAGTACCGGCAGGCGCGCTCCTGGCTGCTCGGTCACCGGATGGTGGAGGCGCCGTACGCCGAGACGCGGGCGTACCTGACCGCCCTGGAAGCGGAGTTGGGCCGCCGGGCGGCCGCCGCACCCAGGCCGTCCGCGCCGTCTGCACCCACCCCGCCGGCCCAGCCGGCGGTCGTCGCCGGGGCTCCGCCCCGCACGTCGGTGCCCCCACCGCCCGGCCTGCTCCTGGGACGCTCGGGCCGCCCGGCGGCGGACGTGCCGGCCCCCGTCACCGCCGCACACGCCGGCGGAGCGCTCGGCGAGCAGGACCTGCCCTTCCTGCTGGGTCAGCGCGGCTTCCGGCTGATCACCTCCGCGGGCGCCGGCGGGCACGGGCTCACCGACCGCGGTTTCGACGCCGTGGCCGTCCACCCGGAGACCGGCGACATCTGGCTGGTCGACAACAAGAGCAGCGGGGCGCTCGGCAAGGCCGAGGGCCGGAAGGCCACCGCGCTCGGCCGGAACCTGGCGCGCAACCTCGAGGAGACGATCGGCGCGATCCGGGCGATGCCCGGTTTCCCCGAGCAGGCCCAGGTGCTCCGCCGGTTGGCGGCTGCCCTGGTCGCCGTGAAGGCCGGCAAGCTGATCCCACCCGAGCTCAAGGTCCACCTGGTCGTGACCAACGCCGGCGGCTACGGGTCCGGTGCGCGGAACCTGCCGCCCGGGGTGCGGACCGAGGACCTGGTCGGCGAGGAGGTCCGCGCGGCACGGGCGAAGGACGTCGCCACGGCCGCGCAGGCCGGGGTCCGCCCCGGGCGCCCGAGTTCCCAGGCGGAGACCGATGCCATGGTCCGCCGGGTCGGCGGTCAGCTGTCCCGGCGGCCGGTCCGGGGACCGGTGCGGGTGCGGATCAGGGCCGGGCTGCGCAGTGCCGGAGTCGGCCTGGCCAAGTTCGTCGCGGTGCTGATCTGGAACGCCGTCATGTCCCGGCTGGACCAGGCGATCGAGGAATGGTTCCTCGACCGTTGGGCGCCACCGAGGTTACGGGCGTTGGAGCCGGAGATCCAGGCCCGGGTCGACGGCCGGCTGACGGAGCTGGTGGACCTCCAACTGCGCAACCCCGGCAAGCCGCTGTACGCCGTCGTCGGCATCCTCACCACCATCGAACGCGCCGGGGAGGACGACACCGAACTGCAGAGCGCCGAGCTGGCCCTGACCTCGGTCTCGGTCGCCGCCGAGCGGATCGAGCACAGCGAGGTCGAGCACGTCCGGACCCACCCCTGGTACGGCGTCCGGGAGGTGCGCGACCTGGTCCGGACGACGTACTCGATCGAGCTCGAACCGCTCGGCCCGGCGGAACTGGCGCTGGTCCTGCGCGCGGAGCTCGCCGCGGAGGAGGCGGCAGCCGGCGCCCGGTCGACGACCCCGGAGCAGGAACGCTCCTCGGAGCAGCGCCGGGACGAACTGGCCGGCTGGCTCCGGCGGTTGGAGCAGGCACCGTGAGCAGCGCCGGCGACACCCTGACCGTCCGGCTGCACCTGCCCACGGCGGTGACCTTCGACGGCGAGCCGGCGCAGGACCGGCGCGCGGCCCTGGAGCGGGTGCTGCTGCAAGCCGTGGGCCGAGCCGCGGCCGCCCTGCAGGAGACCGAACGACGGGTCACCGGACGGCCGCTGCCCCCGGTGGCCGCCGGCCCGGACGCGGCCGGCGGGCCGGACGGCGAGCCCGCGGGCGGCGAGGCGGCGGGCGGCGGTGTGCAGCTGGCGTTCACGCTGCCGGCCGAGCTGCTGACGGATCTCACCGTGCCGCCGTCCGGCGAACCCGTCCCCGTCCCCACCCCCGTCCCGCCGCCCGCTGCCGCCCGCCCGACCCGCACCTGGCCGTCCGCTCCCGAGCCCACCCCTGCACCCACCCCGGCATCGCAGGCACAGGCGCAGGCGATGGCGCAGGCCGCACCGGAGCTGCCGGACGAGGTGGTCGAGGGCCCCAGCGGTCTGGCCGGCCGGATCCTGATGATCCTGCCGGGCACCCGGATCGTGACCGTCGGCAGCAGCACCCGCTACGTCCGGGCGACCAGCGTCCCCCGAGCCCTCCAGCTCGGCCGCGCCGTCTTCGGCACCACCTCCTTCGCGCTGCTTCAGGGCCCGGTCGGGACCTCGGACAGCCGGTACTGGGTGGTCGCCACCGATCCGCCGATCGCCAACGCGGACCTCGACCTCCGCGGCCGGGTGCCGACGGGACCCGAGATGAAGGGCCTCCGGGGTCTCTTCCTGCGGCAGTTCAAGGACGCGGCCGACCACGGCTACGACATCGTCGCCGTGCTGACCCGGGAGCGGAACCCGATCACCGTGGACCGCGAGGCCGCGCGCGCGTTCTACCGGGCGGCGACGGAAGGCGGTGCGGAACTACCGGCCGAGCAGGCCCGTGCGCTGGTCTTCGACCGGCTCGACCAGTTGGTCGACGCGGCCCTCGCCACCGAGGACGGCGAACCCGACGGCAGCCGGCTGCAGGAGGCGGCCGACCGCCTGGCCGAACTCGACCTGGCGGCGTTCGAGCTCGTCGACTGGCAGACCAAGGCCCGGTACCTCACCGTGCTGATCGAGGCCTGGACCCGGGAGCGGCACGAGCGGGCGATCGTGGAGCTGATGCGCTCGCTCGACAGCCTGGCGGAGCTGGCGGCCGTCCAGCAGCGGCTCGCCGAGGCCGGGGTGGCCGCCCAGCTGTTCCGGGACGTCGGGCCGGCCCTGTGGGACCTGCTGACCACCGTCGGCGCCAGGTTCGGGGACCAGCGGACGCTGACCTTCGGGGAGGTCGCCGAGCTGGTCGACGAGTCGTTCCAGCTGTCGCCGCAGACCCGGGCGCAGCTGCGCGAGTCCGCGGCGGCCGGCGGCGCCGCCGTGCTCGCCGAGGCGGTCCGGATCGAGGCCACCGCGGCCGCCGGGGCCGTGCTGAGCCTGCTGGAGGGCATGGTCGACGGGCTGCGGATGGTGGTCACCAGACCCGACGAGGTGCTCCTGGGCCTCGGGCAACTCGCCCGGTTGATCGGGGCCTTCGAGTTCGCCGCCGTCGGCTACGGGCCCGCCCGCGCCGAGTGCGAGCTGGTGCTGCGGCAGCTCGGCACGAAGCTGGCGGCCGGGCTGCGCGGCGCGGCCCTGCTGCACGTCGGACCCAACGTGGTCGCCACGGTCAGGTGGGCCGTGCTGGTCGAGCTGGCCTCCTGGTTCGTCGGCGTCGGCCAGCTCAAGGCGGCCGCGGAGGCGGTCGGGCTCGGGGAGAAGCTGACCCTGGTGGCGCGCCTGGTCGGCCTGGTCGGCAGGACCACGAAGACCGTCGAGGGCCGGACGCTGGCGCTGCGGCTGGGTCGGCTGGCCCAGGCGATGCACACCGGCAGCACGGTACTGCGGGAGGTGGCGGGCGCGGACGAGGTGCTGCGCCTGCTCGCCCGGCTCCCGGTCGAGGAACAGCGCAGGCTGGCCGTCCTGCTGGAGGCCTTCGAGGTCGCCGAGGGCAGCACGCTGGCGGAGCTCGCCGCGCACCGCGCGCTCGGACCGGTGGTGCAGCGCTCCCTGCGCAGGGCGGAGATCCTGCAGACCTTCGCCGCCAAGTCGGGTGGACTGACCGAGGAGTTGGGGCAGGCCTTCGGGCACCTGACCGGTCCGGGCGGCTTCGCGGACCGGGACCTGGCCGCCGTCGCGCAGGCGTTGCCGCCCGGCGAGGGCAGCGCCTTCCTGGCCGCCCTGGAGCGGATCGGGTACCAGCGGATCGGTCCGAGCGCGGAGCTGGGCGCGGACTTCCTGACCGCGCTGGCCGGCAGCCCCCGGGCCGTGGACGCCACCCGGGCGGTCGGCTGGCGGGTGGTCCGGGCGGCGTTCGAGCAGGCCGGCGGCGAGGCGACGGCCTTCGACGCGATCCTGCTGGACCTCGCCCGGCTGGAGAACGCCGCCCGCGCGCAGCAGCGGTTCGACACGTACCTGCGGATCCTCGAGCAGTTGGCGAACGGCGACCCGGAGGCCTGGCGGCTGGTCGCCGGTGCCCATCTGGTGGCGCCGCGGGTCGAACGGGCGGCCGTGCTGGCCCGGATCAGGTCGCTGCGGGCCGGGTTCCGGGGGCGGGCCGTCGACCGGGCGGCGCTGGAGCGGCGGCTGGACCGGCTGGCGGAGCTGGCCCGGCGGGACCCCGCCCTGGCCCTGGAGGTCACCGAGCTGGCCGAGGCCCGCCGCCTCGGCCGGGGGGTGGCCTTCGCCGACGAGCAGGACCTGGCCCGGGCCTTCGAGGACGCGGCCCAGCACGCGAGCCACGACGAGAAGGTGCTGCTGTTCGAGGAGCCGGTGGACGTGCCACCGGAGGCTCCCGTGGTGTCCGAGCGGCCGAACCAGCCGATGAGCACCGGAGGGAGCCCGTCCGAGGCGCTGGAGCGCGCCATGGCCGCGGCCGGCGATCCCCGCCCGCCCGGTCACGAGACCCATCACATCGTGCCGGCGGGCGACCCGCGCGCCGCGATCGCCCGCCACATCCTCGAGGACGCCGGGATCGACGTGCGCCAAGGGGTGGAGAACGGCATCCACCTGCCGCGCACCTCGACCGATCCGGCCACCGTCCCGCAGGCCCTGACCAGGCACCCGACCCTGCACACCGACGCGTACTACCGGGAGCTGACCCTGCGCCTGATCGAGGCCGCGCAGGACGGCACGGTCCGCGGAACCCTGGCGCAGATCCGGCACGAGCTCGAGGAGGGCCTGTTCTTCCACCTCGAGGACGGCGCGACGAAGGGAGAACGGTTCGCGGACTGGCTGCTCCGGCACGGGACGGACTACGACCGGCTCACGTCGGAGGAACTGGAGGCGATCGTCGAGGCCACCCGGCGTCGACCCCGGGCACCGCGCGGTCGGCCCCGCAGGGAAAGGTAGGGCCTCCCCATGGTCGCCGGTGTGAACGTCCCCGTCCTGATCGGTGCGGTGCCGCTGTTCACCGTCACCAGCCTCACCCTCGACGAGGGCTACCAGGTGGCCCGGATCGCGGGCAGCCGGCTGGCGCAGCTGGTGTCGCCGACCGCCCGGACGATCGCCGTCGAGGCGGTGCTGGTCGGCCCGACCCGACTGGTCGTCAAGAAGGGCCTGGAGGCGCTGGCGCTCACCTCGCGCGCGCTGGCGCCGGCCACCGCACGGGGGATGAACCTCGCCGGGCTCCCGGTGGTCTGCGGCATGACGATCTGCCTCGACATGCAGATCACCAGCCTTCGCTTCACCCAGTCCAACCAGAAGCGCGACGCGATCGACGTCAGCATCACGCTGGAGTACGTCCCGCGCTCCAGTACCAGCGCCATCGTGGGCGAGGCCCTGGACCTGGCGCTGGCCGCCGGTCTGGCCGCCGTGCCGGCCGTCAGCGATCTGCAGCCCGTGCAACGCCAGTTGGGAGGCAGGCTGTGAACCTCTCCACCGCCCCCGCAACCGCCGACGCGCTCGCGCTCGACTTCCGGCAGCTGCCGTTCGTGCCGGACGACGGCCTGCCGCAGGCGCTCGGCTGCCTGGTCGGTGCCACGGCCTACGACTTCGGCCTGTACGCCAGTCTCGACGCCCCGGCCGACGACC
This sequence comes from Kitasatospora sp. LaBMicrA B282, assembly GCF_050325825.1. Taxonomy (NCBI): domain Bacteria; kingdom Bacillati; phylum Actinomycetota; class Actinomycetes; order Kitasatosporales; family Streptomycetaceae; genus Kitasatospora; species Kitasatospora sp. LaBMicrA B282. Next base: position 13,497 of record NZ_JBNQTI010000147.1, on the reverse strand, counting down.
CGCCACAGACGCTGTACGACCTGGCCCCGCCCGCCCCGAGCTCCGTGGCGACGGCACCGCCCGGCTACCTGGTGCTGCGGGTGGTGCAGCACGGACCGGACGGGCCGAGCGTGGTCTTCCTCCGCAAGCTCGTCGCGGAGCCCGGGCTGGTCCAGAGCGCCGGGCCGTTGGCGATCCGGGTGCTGGAGGCCCGGCTGGCCCGCGGCAACCTCAACGGGAGCGGCCACTACGGCAGCAGCATCGTGATCGGGGTGGCGCAGCGATGGGCGTGATCCTCTGGTACCGGGTGGCGTTCCCCACCCTCGGCCTGACGCTCTCCAACACCGTCTCTCCAGGCACGGTCCTCAGCGACGCCGAGATCACGGTGACCTACGGCTTCGGGCAGCCGGGCGAGTTCCGCCTCCAGGTCGCCGCCCTGCCGCTGGACGCGCACCGGAGGCTGGCCAAGGCCCTCACCGGCCGGCGCGGCGACCCGACCGGCGCCGTCGAGGTGGAGATCACCCTCGGCTACCTGGAGTCACCGGCGTCCCGCTCGTGCGTCCTGAAGGGCACGGTGGACGGGATGACCGTCTCGCGCCGGTACCCGCCGCTGGGCGTGCTGCTCACCGGCTTCGAGCGGGCCGCCTTCCAGCTGGTCACCACCTGCGACCTCGGCCACGGCCCGGGGACCTCCGGGCCGGCCCACTACGCCCGGGAGCAGGTCACCCCGGCCGAGGCCGCCCGGGAGATCGTCGACCGGGCCGGTGGGCGACTGGCGGACGGCGCCACCCCGACCGTTCCCCGGCGTGCCACCATCAACCTGGACGCGCCCAACGCCTTCGCGGCGCTGGAGCAGCTCGCCGGCGCCTACGGGGCCGAACTCCTGGTACAGGACGGGACGGTGCAGTTCGGGACCGCGGTCAGCTTCCCGCCGTCGGGGCCCGGCCCGACGGTGCCGCCGGCCCCGGCCGCCGTGCTCGCCCTGCTCACCGGTGAGGAGAGCCTGCTGGTGCCGGCCGCCGGCCTGAGCACCCGGCTGGCGGAGTTCGAACCGGTCCAGGTGCCCGCCACCGGCCGGCAACGGGTGGTCGACGACCTGCCGGAGCAGACCTCCGTCGCGGCCTTCGACTTCACCGTGCTCGGCCTGCCCGAGCTGCGCGCCGGGCACCTGGTGGCGGCGAGCGTGGACGGCTACCAGAACCCCCTCCAGGGCTACCGGATCATCCGGCTGACCCACTCCTTCTCGCCGCGCACCGGCTACGTCTGCACCGGTCGGGCGGCGGTCTTCCGGGCCGAGGGCGGTGACAGCGGCAACCGCCGCACCACCGAGGCCGCCCGCGAGGGCAGCGCGTCGGCGGTCGCCGACGCCATCGCCGGGCGGATCCGCGACCACCGCACCGTCTCGCCCTCGGTCGACGCCGGACGGATCCGCTCCGCCAAGCCGGACCGGCGGGTGGTCGACGTGGCGTACGGGCAGGGCGCGTCGGCCGCGGCCGTCTCGCCGAGCGTCGACCTGCCGGTCGACGAGAACGGCCCGGTGCTGCGGGACAAACCGCTCGCCGCGCCGTTCGCCTGGCACGACGTCGGCCTCTGCGTCCCGGTGTACGAGGGCATGCGGGCCCTGCTGAACGGGGTCCGGGCCTGTCGCGAGGACTCGGTCGTCACCGGCTTCCTGTGGGCCGACGACTCCGGGATGAACCGCCCCAGGGCGCGGGCGGGCGACTGGTGGCTCTGCCTGCCGACCCATCTGTCGCCGGGGCCGGACCCGCGCCCGGACGGCAAGGGCGTCAACGACCTGACCGCAGCCGACGGCCGCCGGGTGGTGGAGGCGGTCGGGCTGAAGCTGGCGGTGGGCACCGACGGCTGCTCGGCCGTCGGCGAGCGGCCCACCGAGGGGACGGCCGAGGAGTTCCTGGTCAGCCACAGCTCGGGCACGCAGGTGCGGATCGACCGGAACGGCAACGTCGACATCTCGTCCCGCAGCGGCACGGTGCACGTCAGCACCGGCGGGCCCAGCCTGACGCTCGACCAGGACTCGGTGACCGTCAGCGCCGGCGGGGCAACGCTCACCATCAAGGAGGGAAAGGTGGCGATCAGCTGATGCCACCGGTCCTGGTCGAGGGCGCGATCCTCCAGTGCTCGCACGGTGGGCAGGTCCGGCTCGCCCCCGGCGCCCCCGCTCTCACCGTGGGCGACCACGGCGTGCTCACCGCGGGCGCCGAGGTGCTCGCCTTCGCCACCGCGCCCGGCGTCCTGGTGCCCTGCCCGGCCGTGACGCCCGGCGGCACCGCGCAACCGTGCGTCACCGCAGCCACGTTGCCCGTCGGCCTGGCCACGAAGGTCACCGTCGGCAACCAGCCCGTGCTGCTCGCCACCGCGAACGGGATCACCGCGAGCGGCACCGGGCCGGGCACCTGGCAGATCGCCGACCCCGGCCAGCAGATCCTGGAGGCGATCTGAGATGACCGACCCCGGCCCCGTCACCCTGACCACCCTGCCAGGCCTGCCGCTGCCCGCGGTCCCGGGCGCCGGCGCGGCCGGCACCGACGGCCCGAGCGGCGCACCCAGCCTCGGCCGGAGCCTCGCCCTCGACGACGGCGACCTGGTCGTGGACCCACACACCGGCGGCCCCGCCGAGATCGAAGGGCTGGACGCGCTGGTCCAGGCACTGGTGCTGACCGTCGGGACCCAACTCGGCAGCGACCGCCTGAACACCGCCTTCGGCTTCGACCGCCTGGCCGTCGGCCGCTACGCGCTCGGCGTCCACGCGCGCAAGGAGTACATCCGGATGGAGCTGGTCCGTTGCCTCAGTGCCGACCCCCGGGTCGCCGACGTCCGGGAGGTCTTCTTCCAGGACGATCCGCGCTACTTCGACTTCCAGCCCGGACTCGACGGCCCGGCCCGGGACCGGATCGTGCGGGAGACCCGCGCCGGTCGCAGCTACACGGTCTACGCGATCATCGACACCGTCGCCGGCTCCGCGCTGACGCTGGCTTCGGGAGGACGCCTTGACTGATCCCACTCCTTCGGGCCTCACTCCCACCGGCCTCACCGGCCCCACGCCCACCGGCCCCGACCCCTACGGCGTGACCGCCGACGGTTTCGTGCTCAAGGGCATCGACCGCATCATCGCCGACCAACAGGCCCGCGCCAGAGCGATGTTCGGCAGCGACGTCGACCTCGGTTCGGGCTCCGCCCTGCGCAAGGTGCTGGACGCCGCCGCCGTCCACGTCCACGAGCTCTGGCGGGCGCTGGAGAACCAGTACTACGCCAACTTCGCCACCACCGCCCAGGGCGCCGCGCTCGACCTGCTCGGCACCGACCTCGGGCTGGACCGGCGGTTCCTGCAGGCGACCGGCGAGGTCACGCTGACCGTCGCCGGTGCCGACCCGAACCGTGGCGTCGTGCTGCCGCAGGGCACCGTCCTCGAGACGGCCACCGCACCGACCACCAGCCTGCGGACCACCGCCGGCGTCACCCTGGTGACCGGCGCACCCGCGATCACCGTCGGCGTCCGGGCCGCCGCCGGCGGCCCGGCCGGCAACCTGGCCGCCGGGCAGGCCCTCCAGCTGGAGCCGCACTGGGCCGCGGTCCACCTCAACCTCGGGCCCGCCACCGTCACCGTCGCCAACCCGGCGCCGATCACCGGCGGGGAGCTGCTGGAACCCGACGACGCCTACCGGGCCCGGCTGCTCGGCGTGCCGCGCACCCTGTGGACCCAGGACGCCGTGCTGGCCCGGCTGCTGGACGTCCCGGGCGTGCGCGACGCGGCGATCTTCGACCCGCTCGGCGGCGTCGACACCTCGCGGAACGCGTTCGGCAGCTTCCTCTTCGGCCGACAGGACTTCACCGCCGGGCGCCGCACCGGCTCGCCGTACTTCTTCGACGTCGTGGTCGCCGTCGAACCGGGCTGGCCCTGGCAGCAGGGCGACGGTGACCTCCCGGCCGTGTACGACGGCGTGCTGGAGGTCGTGCGGCAGTGGCGGCCGGTGTCGATCTTCCCGAACGTCAAGCCCGCCGACCAGGTCGACGTCGGCCTGCGGGCCACGCTGGTCAGCCTGCCGGGCCACGACCCGGACGCGATCAAGGGCGCGCTGCTCACCGACGTGCAGGCCGCGGTGGAGCTGCTGAACCTGGGCCGCGGAGTGCTGTACTCCGACGTCGTGCTGACCGCCCGGTCCGTTCCCGGGGTGGTGGACGTGCAGAACCTGCGGTTGCGCCGCGGTGCCCCCGGCTTCGGTGAAGTCGGCTTCGGCGGGGCGGTGTTCGGCAGCGCGGAGGAGCTGTCGGTGGGTGCGAACCTCACCCTGGCCGCCGACGAGATCGCCGGCTTCGACCTCGACAGCCCGCTGATCGACCTGCAGGTGGTGAGCCGATGAGTCCGGACTTCCTGGACCTGATGTGCTCCGGCCTCACGCCGGCCTACGGTCGGGGCACCGAGCGGCTCACCGTCCCGCTCGACACCGACGGCGCCGGAACGCTGAGCCCGCGCTACGACTTCTCGCGCTACCTGAGCCAGTACGGGCGCACCCCCGACGCGCCCCGCCACCTGCTCGCGCCCCGGCAGGACACGGTCGAACCGCTGACCGTGCAGGTCACCTTCGAGCGGACCCCCGGCGCCCCGGCGGAGAGCACCGCCGTCCGGTTCCCGGCCGGCTGGCCCGGCGGCGCCGCCCTCGCCGTCGAACTGCCCGGCCGGGCCTCCGACTTCACCGACCAGCTGCGCATCACCGGGCTCCGGCCGCAGCCGCCGGCCCCGCAGACGCCGGACGACTGGCAGCTCACCGCGCTGCTCGGCAACCTGGCCAAACTGCTCTGGGTGATCGGTCACGACTACCAGGACCTCACCCGGCGCCTGGCCGAGGTGGCGAGCCAGCGCAACGCCTCCGCCGCCCGCGGCGCGAGCCTCGACCTGCTGGGCCTGGACCTCGGTGCGCCGCGCTTCCCGCCCCGCCCGTACAGCTGGGACGACGCCACGCTCGCGCTGTACCACCTGGCCGACCAGCCCGCCCCGGGAAGCACGCAGGTGGCCACGGTCGCCGACGAGGGCAGCCGGTACGCCGCCCCCGGCCCGCCGGGCACCACCACCGGCCACCCCGGCACCGTCGGCGGCGCCGCCCGCTGGGGACGCACCGGCCCGTTCGCGCCGGCCTTCGGGTTCGGCGCGCCGAGCAGCGGCATCACCATCGGCGACAGTCCGGACTTCGCCCTGCCGGCCACCGCCGAGCTCACCGTCGAGGCGGTCGTCCGCCCCGACCGGGGGAGCACCGGCCCCGGCGCCGTGCTCGCCAAGCGCAACCCGCTCAACGCGGCGGCCGCCGCGGGGTGGTCCCTCACCTTGGGCAGCTACCGCGGCGTCGACCACAATCCGCGCCTGGCACTCGGCGACGGCACCACCGAGGTCGAGCTCTTCGCCGACCAGGACCTCGGCGACGGGCTCTTCCACCACCTCGCGGGCACCGTCCGGCGCACGCCCACCGAGACCGTCGTCCGGCTCCACCTGGACGGCGTCGAGGTCGGCAGCCGACGCCTGGAGCAGCTCGGCGCCCTCGGCAACACCGAACCGATCGTGATCGGGCAGGGCACCGAGAGCACCGCCACCGGCACCCTCCCCGCGCAGTACACGGGCCTGGTGGCGGAGGTCCGGATCTCCCGCTCGGCCCGGACCTCCTTCGGCCCGGTGACCGGCGAGGACGACGAGCAGTACCGGGCCCGGCTGCACATCTTCCAGCGGTGGCTGGTCCCGACCCCCGACGCCCTGCAGGCCGTCCTCAACCGGACCGCCGGGCCGGTGGCCGGCAACCCCGCCGCGTTCGTGGTGGACGAGACCCCGGCCCGACTCGCCACCGGCTCGCTCGACCTGCGGGTGCTGCCGGCGCCGCTGACCGCCGGTCAGTGCATCGCCGCCGACGGCGACCGGCTGAGCACCGAGGCCCGGGCCGTCGGCACCCTCGCCGACGAGCCCGACTTCGATCCCGGGTGGCTCTGCCGGTACCCGGACCGCCCGGGTCTCGCGTTCGCCGCCGACGGTCCCGGTGCGGCGTCCCCCGAGGGCAACCGGCTGATGCAGCTCACGGTCCGGCGCGCGCTGGACGCGCTGCTCGCCCGGCTCGACGGCCGGGGCGGGACACTGACCGTGCTGCGCGCCTACGATCCGGCGGCGACCGACCTGCACGCGGTCGGGCGGGCCCTGCAGCTGCGGCACAGCACCCTCGACACCGGCGAGCTGGGCGTCCAGGCGCACGCCGCGGGCTTCGGCTGGGTCTGCTGCACCGCGGACGGCCTGATCCGCGCGCTCCAACCACCCGGCGACGCCTTCGCCGTCACGCTGCCCGCAGACCCGGTCGTCGGGGGGCCGCGGTCGGACGGTGCGCCGGACCTGACGGCCGGTGAGAGCGTGCCGCTGGGACTCGACCCACCCGTCGACGGGCTCGCCGGCGCCGAGGTCCGCTGGTCGGTCACCCGCGGCGGCCCGGGCTCCGCCGAGGTGACCCCGGGCGCCCCCGGGGCTGCGCGCGGCAGCGCCGTCCTGCAGGCCGTCGACGCCGGCGACGTCACGGTCACGGTCGACGTCACCGTCGCCGGGCACACCCGCACCGGCAGCCGGGCCCTGCGGATCGGTCTGCCGAGCACCACGCTCACCGCCGGCCTCTCGATCAGCAGGGCCGGCCTGCTCGGTGCCACCGAGGCGGAAGCCGCCGGCACCGTCACCGACGACTTCGACGAGAGCTACCTCCAACTGCGCACCGACGACCTGCTCGACCCGTCCCGCCCGGTCGACTACGGCTCCGATCCGAACGCCCGCCGGATGCAGCCGGCTGCCGGCGCGGCCCTGGACCGGCTGCTCGACCTGCTCACCCCGTTCAGCGGCAGTCTCATCGTGCTGAGCGCCTTCACCCCGCCGGACCCGAGCCCTGCCAGCCCGGGCCTGGCGAACCAGGGCCGAGTACTGGTGCTGCGCTACGCCTCCTTCTCCCCACCGGGTCACCCGCCGCTCCCCCTCACCGCGGGCGCCCTCGCCGCGCACGCCTTCGCCGCCGGGTTCGACCACGTCTCCGTGCAGGCGCCCGCCGTCCCGGGCGGGCCGGAGACCGTCCGGGTCGCGGTGGCGCCGGGCGAGCAACTCGGCGTCGCGCCGCTCGGTCCGGCGACCACCGGCCGCACCGCGCCCGCACCGCCCACCGAACTGCGGGTGGGTCAGTCCCTGGACGTGGGCGTCACCCCGCGCGCCGACCCGGTCGCCGCCTGCTTCACCGCGGACGGCAGCCGGCTCTGCCTGGCCGAGCGCGGCAGTCACCGGGTGGCCGTCTTCCAGCTCTCGGCCGCCCAGCCCACGGATCTTCCGGTCCCCGCCTTCGCCGCCTCCCGGATCCTCGCCCCACTCCCCGGAGCGCTGGCCGTCGCCGCCGGGCGCCTGTTCGTGGCGCACCAGGCGGTCGGCCTGCTGGCGGTGCTCGACCCCGGCTCGCTCGCGACGCTCGCCACCGTCGCGGTGCCGGGAGCGGTGGCCCTGGCGACCGACGGCACCCGGATCTTCGCCGCCTGCACCGGCGACAACAGCCTGCGTGCGTACGACCCGCAGACCCTGCAGCAGACCGGCAGCGTCGCCCTCCCGGGCGTGCCCGGCGCCCTCGCCGTCAGCCCGGGCAGTCCGGTGCTCGCCGTGCTGCTCGACGGAGGGCGGTTCTGCCTGGTCATCCGGTCCGCGATGCAGCTCCAGGGCGGCCCGATCGGCACCGGGCCGGGCACCGGGACGCGGTGCGCCGCCCTCACGCCGGACGGCACCAAGCTGTACGTGGGCCTGACCGGCACCGGCCCGACCGGCACCGGCACCGGCACCGTCCTGGTCTACCCGACCGGCGCGACCGCGCCGACCGCGACCCTCACCGCCTTCCCGCCCGGCACCGTGCCGCTCGCCATGTGCGCCGCCACCGACCAGCGCCACCTGTACGTGGCCACCACGGGAACGGCGGCGGTCCCCGGACGCGTGCACGTCGTCGACACCGCCACCGACGCCCTGCTGCCGTTGCCCTTCGCCCCGGGCGGCGGCACCCGCGTGCTGGCCGCCTCGCCGCCGGGCGCCGGCTACCTGCCGTGTCTGCTGACCGCCCCCGCGGCGGGCGGCACGCTGCTGGTCGCGGACCAGACGCCACTGGGCCGGACCCCACCGCAGCCCCCGCAGCCGGCCTCCCGTCAACCGCTCGGCCCGGACGGCGGCGTGTCCCTCGCCTGGTCCGCGTCACCGGCCGGACCGGGGCGGGCCGAGCCGGCCTCGGCCGGCGCTCCGGTCACCGGCCTCACCGGCCTCGCGCCGGGCCCGGTCCGGCTCCGGGCCGACTACCTGCGCGGCAGCGGCCTGCTGCCGTACCAGTGCGAGGTCCGGCTCTCCCCCGACCTGGACGCCCGGCCCGACGTCGTGATCAGCAAGGAGCAGTACGACCTGGTGCTCAACATCCTGAACTGGTTCCACCCGATCGGCGTGGAGTTCCGCACCGAGCGGATCCGCACCCACGTACGGGAGTTGTCGGCCGGCGCGCCCGGCACCGACCTGCTGCCCGCCTACACCTTCCCGACCTACCACACGTCGGCCCCGCTCCCATCCCGCTTCACCCGGCCGGACCAGGAGGGCCCGCCATGATCATCCCGCCCTACGTACCCGGGTTCACCCACACCGACTGGATCGACAACGAGGACCGGGTCCAGGCCGGCGGGGAGAACGGGTTCAACATCAGGTTCCACAACCTGGAGAGCGAGTTCCGCACCCTGGCCGTCGACCACCTCAACCCGGTGATCAACGCCCTGTCCACGGCCGTCACCTGTCTCACCCTCTCCCCGATCCTGACGCCGAACCGGCCCGACCTGGCGGCGTCGACCAGTTGGGAGATGAACCTCGACGTGGCGCAGAAGCAGGCCGGTGCGACCGAGGCGCACGGCATCATGAACGTCAACCTCCCCCAGGGCGCCACCCTGCTGTCGATGCTGGTGACCGGAGCCGTGCCGAAGACGGCGGCGCTGGCCGTGATCCTCTTCCGCAAGACCGTCACCCCCGGCCCCGGGTCGGACACCCTCATCACGGCCGGCAGCCTCGGCACACCCGCGGCCACCCCCGCCCCGGGCGCGCCGACGATCGTCGACAACGCCACGTACAAGTACTTCATCGAGGCCAACGTCACGGGAGCGGCGAGCACCGACATGGTCCAGCTGGCCTGCTTCCAGATCACCTACCAGTAGCCGGATCGGGAGACCGAAGAGGCCGAAGCGGAGAAGAGGAGGAGCGGACGATGTCGACCACACCAACCCCGGCGACCGGACCCACGGCGCCGGCACCGTCGCCGGTCGAGGGACAGGACGCGGCCAGCGGGTTCGACCCGGGGCAGCTCCAGCTCAGGTTCGGCGTGTGGGGGGACAGCGCGGACGGCTCCGGCGTGGTCGGCAGCAGCGGCCAGCCGGGTTCCGCCACGGCGCCCGGCGGGGCGGGCGTCCTCGGATACAACGCCGGGACCCAGGGGATCGGGGTCAAGGGCACCGCCGACGGGACCGGCGGAACGGGGGTCCTCGGCACCAGTGCCCAGGGCACCGGCGTCACGGGCACGGGCGTGGCCGGCCCCGGCGTCACCGGGACCAGCACCCAGGGCGCCGGCGTCGCCGGCACGGGTGCGGCCGGCCCGGGCGTCACCGGAACCAGCACCCAGAGCACCGGCGTCGCCGGCAGCAGCGGCACCGGATCCGGGGTCACAGGCACCAGCACCCAGGGCAACGGGGTCGTCGGGAGCGCCGGTCAGGGCAGCGGCGTCCTCGGCACCAGCAGCACCGGCCCCGGCGTCACCGGAACCAGTGCCCAGGGCACCGGCGTCGCGGGCACGGGTGTGGCCGGCCCAGGCGTCACCGGCACCAGCACCCAGGGCGCCGGCGTCGCCGGCAGCAGCACGCACGGGGCGGGGATCAGCGGCACGAGCCTGGACGGCACCGGCGTCTACGCCGGCAGCCACACCGGGAACGCCGTCACCGGCACCACCACCGACGGGCACGGGGTCTTCGGCAACAGCAGTACGGGAAACGGCGTGACCGGCAGCAGCGCCAACGGCACCGGCGTCGAGGGCACCAGCAGCACCGGATCCGGGGTCACCGGAGTCAGCACCCAGTTTGACGGCATGAGCGCCCGCGGCGGCCGGTTCGGCGTCGTCGGCACCGGCCCGAACGCCGGGCTCGCGGCGTTCAACTCCGCCAACAGCAACGCCGCCTACCTCGCGTCCCAGTGCTGCGCCGCGTGGTTCACCGGCCCGGTCACCGTGACGGGCCCGCTGACCAAGTCCGGCGGCGGCTTCCGGATCGACCACCCGCTCGACCCGGAGAACCGCTACCTGACCCACTCCTTCGTCGAGTCCTCCGAACGCAAGAACGTCTACGACGGCACCGTGACGCTCGACGCCACCGGTGGGGCCACCGTCCGACTGCCCGACTGGTTCGCGGCGTTGAACGAGAACGTCCAGTACCAGCTCACCCCTGTCGGCGGCCCGGCGCCGAACCTGCACGTCAGCCGGCCGGTCGCCGGCGACAGCTTCGGGATCGCCGGCGGCCCGCCGGGCGGGCAGGTCTGCTGGCAGCTCACCGGCGTCCGGATCGACCCCTGGGCGCAGCACCACCCGCTGGCCACCGAGGAGACCAAACCCCCGGGCGAGCGCGGGTACTTCCTGCACCCCGAGGAGCACGGCCGACCGATCGCGCAGGGGCTCGCGGCACTGCTCCGCCAGGGAGTGCCGCCCGACCCGCCGGACGGCACGCAGGAGAGGTGAGAACCATGCCCGTCCAACCACCGCAGTCACAGGACGCACCCAGCGGCTTCGACCCCGGTCAGGAGAGCCCCCAGATCCGCTTCGGCGTGTGGGGTGACGCCGACGCCGGGCCCGGAGTGCTGGGCAGCAGCAACCGAGCGGCGACCAGCACCCCCGCCGGCAGCGCGATCGACCCGGGGTCAGCGGTCCTGGGCGTCAACCTCGCCGCGCAGGGCCTGGGCGTCCAGGGCGTCTGCAGCCAGGGCACCGGCGTCGCCGGCCTCGGCGGCGGCCCGGGCGCCGGAGTGTCCGGAACCAGCAGCGCCGGACCCGGCGTGCTGGGCGCGAGCACCCAGAACGCCGGCGTCCACGGGACGAGCGCTCAGAACGTGGGAGTGCTCGGCGAGTCCGGCGGTGATGAGGCCGGCGTCTTCGGCACCAGCGCCCAGGGCCCGGGCGTGAGCGGCCTGGGAACCGGACCGTGCGTCGGCGTCTCCGGGACCTCGGACACCGGACCGGGCGTGGTCGGCGGAAGCACCCAGGGCACCGGAGTGGCGGGCGCGAGCACCCAGGGGGTGGGGGTGAGCGGCCAGGGCGGCGGCAGCTCGGCCGGCGTCCTCGGCACCAGCGCGCAAGGCCCGGGCGTGCTCGGCAACGGCACCGACGGCAACGGCGTCCAGGGCACCTCCGCCAACGGCGTGGGCGTCCAGGGCACCAGCGACCAGAGCACCGGAGTGGAGGGACATGGCGTGGGCACCGGCGTGCTGGGCTCGGGATCACAGACGAACGGGGTGGGCGTCTACGCCACCGCCCGGACGGGTCTGATCGCCCAGGGCCCGACGGCCGCCCTGTTCGAGGGCAACGTCCAGGTCTCCGGCAACCTGACCAAGTCCGGCGGTGGCTTCCGGATCGACCACCCCCAGGACCCGGCGAACCGCGTGCTCTCGCACTCCTTCGTGGAGGCCCCGGAACGGAAGAACCTCTACGACGGCATCGCGACCCTGGACGACGACGGCACGGCGAGCGTCGTCCTGCCCGGTTGGTTCACCGCGCTCAACACCGATCTCCGCTACCAGCTGACCGCCCTGGATGTCCCGGCCCCGGGCCTCCACGTCGCGCGCCTCGGTGCGGCCGGCAGCTTCGCCATCCGCGGCGGGCCGGCCGGTGCCGAGGTCTGCTGGCAGGTCACCGGCGTCCGGGCCGACGCGTGGGCGCGCGCGAACCCGCTGCTCCCGGAGGAGGACAAGGACACCGAAGAACGCGGCTACTACTTCCACCCCGAGCTCTACGGCCGGCCGCCCGAGCGAAGCCTCGCCGTGCTGCACCACCCGGACCTGCCCCGCCCGAACCCCTGAGCGAACCGGGCTCCGGCGATCCGTCAGGAGTCGCCCGGCGGCTGCACGAGGTTCCCGAACAGCGTCCTGGACAGGTGCGCGTAGCGGCGCCGGACGTCACCGGCGCCGGCCTGCCCGCCCGGGCCCGTCGGCTGCCAGCCGGGAGCCGCCTCGACAGCAGCCTCGTCGGCCTGCAGCACGGTTGCCATGGCGCGTCCCTTGGCCGCCTCCTCCCGGTGCCGGTTCGCGTCCGCCGCAGCGGCCTCGGCCCGGCTCTCGGCCTGGGCGACCCGCCCGGTCTGGACGGAGGTCCCGAAGAGCGCCCCGGCCGCGGTGAAGGCCAAGGCCTGGACCGAGCCGAACACCCACGCCATCCGGGTCCACTGGAGATCCGAGGTGACGCCGTCACCGGCCCGGACCAGCAGGTAGACGCTGAACCCGAGCCAGATCCCGACCGCGATGACGGCCGTGACCACGGCGTAGCGGCTCAGTGCCTGGGAGCGGGCTGCTGCCGGTGTTCCCGGCGGTGCTGCGGCCCCGGCCGGGCCGGCCGGGTCGTGGGTCGGAACTGTCATGGCGGCCTTTCCCTGGGTGACGGTGATGGGGCCGCGCGCCCGCGTGCCAGCGGTGGCACGCGGGCGCCGGCCGTCGGCTCCGCCGAGCAGCCGGAGCCACGAGCTGTGCAGGTCGGCCGGTTCGGCGGTCGTGGCGGCGACGGCGGCCAGCACCCGCCCGTCCGGTCCGAGCACCTCGGCGGCCGCGGTCCGGCGGCACCAGGCCGCCAGCCTGGCCACGTCACGGCCCAGTCCATGGGCGTAGCCGATGAGCAACTGCGTGCAGGAAGGAGCGGTCCAGGACCGCGGATCGGCCTGGCCGCGGTACACCTCGACGGCGCGGGCGGCAGCGGCGGCCTCGGCGTACTTCCCCGCGACCAGGTACTCCAGCAGCAACCGGCCGGTCGGCTCGAGGGCGGCCGCAGCCCGGTGGTGGGCGCCGTCGAGGTCCCGGACGTCCAGCAGTTGTAGGCGCTGGCCGTCCCCTGCGGGGAGTTCGGCCTGGTACCGGAGGAGGGCGCAGCCCGGGACGTCGGCACTGAGCCGGACCGGCCCGGGCGGGCACCGGACGGGCTCGCCCGGCGCGACCACGACGTCGAATCCGGCGGCGCTGACCCGGACGGGCACGCAGGCCACCCACCCCGTCTCGTCGCCCATCCCGGTCCAGCCGACCGTCAGGGTCACCACTGGTCCTCCTGGAAGGGGTTGACCACCGCCGTTCGCACCGGCGGGGTGCTAGGGCCAATACTGGTGATTTAGGGTGTTTTCTGGCTTTTTGGCCTGGTTCTGGTGGGTGCGACCAGCCGGACCGTTGGCGCGTCGGGCCCGGGCGGGTTGCCGTGCTCGGCGCGTTTGAGG